>JAJPKG010000367.1 GCA_021323815.1 Pseudomonadota bacterium | reverse complement strand
ATTGCTGATAGTCATCCACGCGCTGGCTCTCGCCGGTGACGGCCACGCGCCCCGGCAATCCCTCGCCGCGCGGCAAGCGCAGGCCGGTGTAATCATGTGCCAGGCCGGTCGAGACCACCACTTCCAGATCGCCCGCCTCGCGATCCGCCAGAAAGACCATGCCGCCGTTGGCGAAGACCAGCGCGATCATCTTTTCCAGAATCTGGCGCAGCAGACCACGCGGATCTTGCCCCAGTTGCGCGGCCACTTCCAGCGAGATGCGATGCAACTCCACCATCTGAAAGACACGCTCCTGGGCGAGATCCACCGAAAGTTTCTGACGCTGGCGTTGCAGCACGCGCTCGGTGACGTTCACCCCAGTGACGAGGATGGCCTCAAGCTGGCCGGCGTCATCGTGGATGGGCGAGCAGGTGAAATCCCAATAGGTCACACCGCTGCTGAGGCGAATGGGCTGATCGCTGATCGTGCGCGTCTCGCCGCTCTGGCGCACCTCATCCAGTTTGAGGATGGCGCGCAATTGGGCGGCGTGGTCGGGCAGCACTTCATCCAGCCGCCGGCCCCACACGTCCGGGCCAAGCTGCAACAGGGCGTCGAATTGGGGATTGGTGAGAACGATGGAATAGTCCGCCACGTGCAACACTGCTGCCGCCAGGGGTGCTTCGCGCAGGACCGTTTGTGCCAGTTCGCGCTGGGCGTGCAACTGGTGACGCAAGCGGGCGTGTTCCGCGCCGGCCACGATATAATGCGCGACGGCATCGAGGAACATGGCGTGTTCCGGGCTGGGAACGCCGGGCATGGCGACGGCCAGCACGCCGAGCAACTGCCCTCCGCTATACAGCGGAATGCCCAGGAACGCCTGGATGGTATCGGGATCGACGCCGGCTTCCAGCGCCCAGGCGCGCACCAGGGGATGATCGGTGGCTTCATCGAAGCGCAGGGGGCGGCCCGCCGTGACGACGGCCAGCAAGATATCCGCCGGCGCGGCGGTGTCGCGGGGCAGCACGGTGCTGCTGATCAAGCCCATGCTTGCATAACAGCGCAGGGGCTGATCGCCGCTAGCCTGTTCGCCCCAGGGCGGCATGTCGCGCAGCCACACTTCCACCAGCAGATCTTGCAAGCCCAGGGTGATATCCGCCACGATGGCGCGCAGGGCATCGAGGAACGACAGCACCAGCGGTCCGGTGGCTCGCGCGCTGCGCCCGCTGAGCAACTCGGCCCGCGCCCGCGCTTCGATGACGCTGATGCGGTCTTGCTCGCGGCGCATCGGCTGCACATTGGGAATGGCCGGGCTATCGGACGATCCTGGGGCAAACATGGCGAACGCCTCCCTATGGTGCTGGTCTACCACTACCAGTTATACAACGTATGAAACCGGGAATGTGGATGCAATTTGCCTCACACAAAAAGTACTATCAGGGCGATTTGCCCTTGCAATTTTAGATCAAATGTTCTAGAATATCCTCAGAGGATCGGTGAGGACGGCCCACGCTGGCCGGGTCGCCCTCGCTGCTCTTCTCGCCGGAAAGCCCAGCCCGGCGTTGCGCTGCGATGCCCTCCATCCCAGCGCGCCGGGGAGATTATGACCCCAGCATAGCCTCCCCGGCGTGGCCCGACCGAGAAGACCTCTTCATCGTTGGTTGCGATTTCTCCTCTGATTTGCTGTACAATGTTGAATCTGAGGAAACGCCGCAACCACAGCCGTGACGGCCCCACGCTCTGCAATAGCAGCAGGGGCCGTCCGAACGATGTTGCTGGCAGACACAGGGTGCCTAGCTGAGATAATTGTTGCTATACACGGTGGTCACGTCGATGTTGCTGCTGAGCAAGCCGTGTGCTTGCATCAGTTGCGCCATCGCCTGCCATGCTTGCTGGCTGGTGGGCTGTCCGGCGTGCTGCCACAGGGGAATCGCCGCCTGAAGCGTTGCCAGCGCGGTTGACGCCTGGGCGGGATCGCTCAGCACCGTGACGTATGCCTGGCTGAGGCGCACAGCATCTTGTGGATGCGCGATGACGTAGTTCACCCCGTGCAATGTCGCCGCGATGAACGCTTTCACGTCGTTGGGATGCGCCGCCAGTTCGGCGTGTGAAGCCGCCAGGCCATAGGAGATGAACGGTGTCTCGTTGTCATCGAAAACCGGGATGGTGCGGACGGCGAAACCAAGTTTCTGCAACTGAATGGTCTCGTTGAGCAGCGATCCCATCACGGCATCGACCTTGCCGCTGGCCAGAGCTTGTGCCTGGGTGAAGCCGATGCTCTGGATCGTCACATCGGACGTTGTGAGGTTGCCCTTTTGCAGCAATTCCAGCAATCCCAGATAGGTTGAGCCATAGGGGCCGGGGATGCCGATGGAATGGCCGCGCAGATCCGCTGCCGTGTGGATCGGCGAGTTGGCCGGCACGATCAGCACGATGGGATATTTCGTGTAGATCTGCGCCAGATATGTCACCGGCACGTGCTGCGTGTTGGCCTGCAAGATCTCATCGCCGCCGGCATAGATCATATCCTCTTGGCCGGATGCCAGCGCGCCGAACTCTGGATCGTTGAAGGTATGGTGATGCAACGTGACATCCAGTCCGGCGTCGCGGTAATAGCCCAATTGCGCGGCAACATAGATCGGCGCGAACTGGATGTTGGGGATGTAGGTCAGGCCGATGGTGATGTGATGCTGGCTGTTGGTGTTGGTGGAACCACACGCTGTCAGCGCCAGCAAAAGGCCGATGCCGGCCAGGATGCTCATACATAGTCGCTTGCCCATCACTTCGCCTCCACAGGTGCGCTCAGCAGTTCCAGCAGCCGCCCGGTGCCATAGAGCGCGGCGGCGAGCAGTGCCAGCACCAGCAGCGCAGCAAAAACCAGCGGCGTGTCGAGGTTGCCGCGCGCAATCATGATCAATCCCCCCAACCCTTGCGCGTTGACGACAAATTCGCCGACGACCGCGCCGGTGATGGAATAGGTAAGGCCAGCGCGCACGCCGGCCAGGATGCTTGGCAGCGCCAGAGGAGCTTTGATATACCATAGGCTGGCCCAGCCGTTCGCGCCATCGACGGCGGCGGCGTCGAGCACATCGCGGTCCAGGGTGCGCAGCCCCAGGACGGTGGCGACGGTGATGGGAAAGAAGACGATCAGCGCGCACAGCACGACGATGGGCAGCGTGCCATAGCCCAGCCAGAGCACCAGCAGCGGTGCCAGCGCCACGG
This sequence comes from Pseudomonadota bacterium, assembly GCA_021323815.1. GTDB lineage: Bacteria > Chloroflexota > Ktedonobacteria > Ktedonobacterales > JACDGC01 > JAJPKG01. Next base: position 5,465 of record JAJPKG010000367.1, on the reverse strand, counting down.
CGGGCAATGCCTGGCTCATGGCGATGTATGGCTCAAACAGCCAGGAAAGGGCGCGGCTGTGTGCAATGGCATAGCCCAGCGGCAAGGCGACCAGCGCGCCCAGCATGAAGCCGCCCAGGCTCTCGCCCAGCGTCGTCATGATGGCGGTTGGCAGGCTATGATCGACCCACGCCAGGTGCAGCGCATGCGCCACGTCGCCCGGCGCGGGCAACAGATAAGCGGATATTGCCTGATGTTGGCTGAGCAATTGCCAGAGCAGCAGCACGACGAGCGCGGGTACCATCGCGATCAATCGGCCAAGTTGGAATGGTGGATGAAGCTTGCGAGGTTGCGCCGTCTCAACGCGGGCGCGTTCATCCTCGCTGCCGGCAGCCGGTCGGTTGGCCGCCAGCGTCGCAGCATGCCAGATCATAGATACGATCCCCCTGAGGCCGGGGGAAGTATCGCCACGAGAGGAGATGCGCCCCGGCCAGATGTGTGAGGGACCTGGGGCAATGGGGACGCGAACACGCATCAACGCCGCTCACCGCATGAGCGTGCGTCGCCGGTTCGACCTTCTTCCATCCGGACTGTACCGTCGGCCCTGGCTTTGCACCAGATCTGCCACCGTGAGGCGGCTCGCGGGCTTAGCACGTGTCCATGCTTTACCGCCGGTCGGGAATTGCACCCTGCCCTGAAGGTCACCTGTGATGTTTGGGGATAGCTCTATCAACTATCCCTTGTCATACAGTAGCACCGGCGAGGCGCATGTGTCAAACGGAAGGGGCACGGAATGTCATTTTCCCTATGAAAAGACATGGTGATCTAGCTATACCCTCATTCTAAAATTTTAGATGGTGGGAAATAACACTGCCCTGTTTCATTCATATGCCGTTTTTTCCGCCTCAATAGATAATCAAGCCTAAAGTGTTCCTCAAGAACTGCCATGATATCAAGACCCTCCATAGTTATGAAGGATGTAGCAGAGCTATACTGTTCGATAGCATCCCTTGTAAAACCGCTCACGCTAACCAGTAGGCCCAGCGTATTCCTTCCTTTACGATTAATTTTAGTGTGAAAAATATCCAGGTCAGCACGCCCAAGAGCAGTATTCAACCATTTTGCTTCGAGGATATAATCATCAGTGTCAAAGGTAAATGCTCCGTCTATTTGCTCATGCTCCAAGGAATAAGATGCGCGAGGATCTAACCCAAATAACCCAAAAAGTTGGTTCAAAAAATATTCAAACTTCCGACCCCGCTCTTGTGGATTAGCACTTTTATGCATAGCCATAAATTCCTCGCGAAGGCGGGCTAAGGCTAACGTATGATTCTGCTTTTGTTTAGTTTCTTCAATCTTTCTGGCTATCTCAGCCTGATATTGTTCTTGCTCATCAGTTATACTTTGATGCTGACTCGTCCAAAATTGCAAATCTTTAACGGCATGCGTTGCGGCAGCAATCTCCCTCTCTCGCTTATCTTCTTTTCCTATATTTTCCAGATCTGGGAAATTACTCATCCTTGATAAATTCACCATCAAATCAATGGCAATAGTTTGATATTTTGATTCATTCGAAGAGAGCCTTTGGACGATTAACTCTGCTATTTCTCGCTTGGTGGAATTGCTAAAATCAAGTCCCCTTAGAATTTCGGGCATGTCTTTAAGCATCATATGCAAATAGGATTTGAGTCTATTTTTATACCAGAAGACATGAGCTAGTGCCTCTGCCAATGCCAGGTAAGCTTGAGGTGTAATTCGTTTTATACTGCCTTTAGCCATCGTAAAACTCCTTTTTTCTGACCACTCTCTTCTGAGAGTAGTTAACAGGAATAGCTTAAGGAACAAGGGGACCCCTATCTAGATTCTATCACAACATAATCTTAAAGGTGAATAGCCGTACTTTTGTCCCTCACAGTATTCCGCGAATAACCACTGCTTAGCCATAGGGTCTTGTGCGATATGATCAAGTATGCTATCATCTTTGGCAGGCAAACATGCGATGAAGCCGGTTCAGAGAAAAGGAGCAACTCATGTCGAACTCACAACAGCCGGACCCCTCATACGGCCAATCTCCCTTTGATACCATTCGCCATGAAGATGAGCGCGGCGAATATTGGTTTGCACGCGAACTCATGCCATTACTTGAGTATAGCAGTTGGCAAGACTTTGAAAACGCGATCAGACGAGCAGCCGAAGATTGTGCCAAGTCAGGACGTAGCATCCAAGAGAATTTTGAGGTTTTTATGCGATCGCCTAAAAACTCCGGTGGTCGCCCGTCAAAAGATTATCGCCTGACCCGCTATGCGTGCCGGCTTATTGTTATGGCTGCACGTACATCTGGCCAGACTGCGGCTCTGGCGCGCACCTATTTTTCCGATAAAGTTGACGAGGCCGAGCTACTGGCTGAGCCAGATGCAGCAATCCTTGAGTTTCGCCGACGAGCCATCTTGGCATTTGTCGCCGAGGGATATTCGACTGAATGGGCAGAGCGTCGGGTTGATGATATTACTGCCCGAAATGCGCTAACACATGAATGGGTGATTCGTGGAATTAAGCAGCGTGAGATTCCCATTCTCACGAACGAGCTGCATATGGGCGCTTTTGGCATTTCCATTCATGCGCATAAAGGTATCAAGGATTTCCCCATCACCTACAAGGGCAAGAAGTTAGTCTATAAGGGCGATCTGCCACCGGCTATGACAGCGACAGAACTGGCCCTGAATGCGCTCGCCAGCACAGTATCGAGAGAATTACACGTAACCAATGATTCCCATGGGTTCAATGAGATCTCTCGTGATGTGCAAACGGCAGGCAAGATCGTTGGCCATACGCGCGAAGAAATTGAAAAGGCGACAGGGCGACCAGTAGTCAGCCCTCGCAACATGCTCAGAGAACCTGATGGCGGACTCTGGGAACAGCTACGATCTGGCGAGGAAGATGAAACTGGCCAAGATTGATGCGATTTCTAGCAAATAATTCTCCCTCTTGCCTTTCGGCGTGTCTCTGCTAGAATGGTTGCATCATGATCTGTGGGGATTGCTGCGATGGCGGGAGTGCAGCGCTGGGCATTGGTGGCGTGCGGCGTCGCGTGGCTGAGCGGGATGGCGCTGGCGGCGCTGCTGCCGGTGAGCAGCCTGGGCGTGCCGCTGTTGCTGGCGGGGAGCGTCTTCCTGGCAGGAGCCATCACGCTGGCGGTGATCATCGCTCGCGGCGCTGCCGGTCGCGCGTGGCTGAGCGCGCTGGCGGGCTGCGGCTTGCTGGCGCTGGCGCTGCTGGGCATGGCGCGTTTCGCTTTCGCCGCGCCGGGCAACGATCCGCACAGCATCACGCGCCTGAGCTATGGGACCAAGCTCGACGTGCGCGGCATCGTCGTTGGTGAGCCGGATGTGCGCGCGAAAGGCGCGTTCCTGGCGGTCGCCGTGCAATCTGCTACCCCCACGCAGCAGAACACCTGGCGGGCAGTGGACGGCACAGTGCAGGTCTACGCGCTGGGTCTGCCCGGAGCCTTCGCGCCGGAATATGGCGACACGGTCCTCTTCACCGGCGTGTTATCCGCGCCAACGCGCACGCCGCCGGGCATCGACGCCGATCTGGGTGCGGCACGGGTGGACGTGCTAGCGCATGGCGGGGGCAATCCTATCCTGGGCGCGATCTATCAACTGCGCGCGGCGCTTGCGAATGCCCTGCAACGCGCCCTGCCCGCGCCGGAAGCCGCGCTGATCATCGGCATCTTGTTGGGATTGAAGACGCCGGTGTTGCGTGCTCGCCTGCCGCTTTTCGTGCGCACTGGGACCATTCATTTGGTGGTGACATCGGGCCTGAAGGTGACGCTGGTGGGCGATATTGCCGCCCGGCTGGCGCGCCCCCTGGGGAGATGGGTGAGCCTGATCGGTTCGCTGGCGGTCGTGGCGGGCTATGTCATTCTCAGCGGCGCGGGACCGGCAGCGATTCGTGCCGGCATCATGGGGGCGATCTTGATTCTGGCGCGCTTTCTGGGGCGCGATTACGACGTGCTGAACGCGCTGGCCGTCGCTTGCCTCCTCATGACGGCCATCACCCCCGGCGTGTTGTGGGATGCCGGATTTCAGCTTTCGGCGACGGGAACGCTGGGCATCGCCTTGCTGGGGCCGCGCATGCGCCAGCCTTTGCTTGCCCGGTTGGGCCGCTGGCGCGTGGGGCGCGTCACGGCGGATGTGCTGGCATCCACCCTGGCGGCGCAACTGGCCACATTGCCTATCGTCGCCATCACCTTCGGCATCGTTTCATTCGTTTCGCTGCTGACAAATCTGCTGCTGGTGCCGTTCTTGCCGCTGTTTCTGCTGCTCGGCGCGCTGGTGGGTCTCGGTGGATTGATCGCATCCGGCGTGGGAACCATTCTGGGCGCAGTGACATTCCCCATTTTGCGCCTGGCTGATCTGATCATCGAAGGAACGGCGGCTTTGCCGGGCGCGGCGGCGACGGTGGGGAATATCCCCGGCTGGCTGGTGCCGGCGTGGATCGCCGCGTTGGGGAGCGTGCCGTTGTGGTGGCGAGCGCCGAGCAAGGCGGTGCCTGCACCCGCACCAAGCCGGCTGCCGGGGGCGTTGCGCGTTGCCATCAGCCTGACAGTGGCGCTGGCGCTCTTTGCCGCAGCGGTCGGCGTCAGTGCCGCCACATTGCCCCAGGCGCGATTCAGCATCACCTTTCTGGATGTTCCCGGCGGTCCGGCAGCGGTGGCGCGGCTGCCTGATGGGCGCGTCATCCTCATCGACGGTGGCGCGGATGGCACGGCGTTGTTGAACGCGCTGGCGGGCGTATTGCCCTTCTGGCAACGCAGCATTGATCTTGTTGTGGTCACCGAGGCGCGGCCAGGGCATTTCGTCGGGCTGGTGAGTCTCATCCGCGCATATCACATCGGTGAGGTCATTGATCCCGGCGCGTTGCATCCTACCGTGCCTTATGCCACATGGTACACCGATCTGCAACAAGCTCACATTCCACTGATGCGCGTGTCGCGTGGCACGGTCATCGCCCTCGCGCCGGGAACACACCTGGATGTAGTGAATCCGCCGCACCCGCTCGTCATCACCACCACGCATCAAGAGGATACCAATGCACTGATTGCCCGTTTGGTGACGCCCGGCATGTCGATTCTCTTTGCCGGGGATGCCAGCGATGAGGCGCTGGCCCAGGCATCTTCAGGGGAAGATCTCCGCTCAGATATTGTGCAACTGTGCCGCCTGCCAAGCGAGGGCATCTTGGCAGGCACCGCGACAGCCGATTTCCTGCGGCTGGCGGAGCCACGTCTGGTGATCGTCGCGCCTTCGGCCCGTCCCGCGCCCAAAACCGGCTCGATCGCCGCCACATCCACGCCGGACGCTCCCGCCGCGCTGCCGGATATGTTCGCCATCCATCAGGCTCAGGCGGGAGCGATCACGCTCACCAGCGACGGCACGGGCTGGGGGATGGCGCGCTGAGGTGAGGCCGCGCATGCAGGTTACGCGGTT
>JAJPKG010000320.1 GCA_021323815.1 Pseudomonadota bacterium | reverse complement strand
GCCGATTCCGCACCATGTTGCGGACCTCAAGGTCCTCATGATAGATGGCATCGTTCGCTGCAATCAGCTTGTTCGCTTCCTTGTGCTGATAGTCCAGGCGTTGGCGCGCCACCGTCTGATGCACCTTCGCCAGGTCGGCCACCGCCTTCTTGCGCCGGTTGCTGCCTGGCTTACGCCGCGAGACCCGCTTGCTGTGCCAGCGCAGTTTCTTCTCGCAGGCACGGAACCAGCGCGGATTCTCGACATGCTCGCCTTCGCTGGTGGTCAGGAAGCTTTTCAGCCCCATGTCGATGCCCACTTCCTTGCCCGTCTTTTCCAGATGCACGCAGGGCACGTTGGCACAAGCGAAGGAGACATACCAGCCATCGGCTTCTCGGCGAATCGTCACCGTCTTGGGCGTGCCTTCCAACGGACGCGACCAGATCACCTTCACCCGCCCAATCCGACTCAACACCAGGGAGCCGTTGTCGGCATACGCTCCGTTGTGATACTCCTTGAAGGTGAAGGAGTGATAACGATTCACGCCCTTGAAACGCGGGTAGCCCGCCTTCTCGCCCCGCTTCACCCGCTGAAAGAAGCGCTGGAAGGTCCGGTCTACTCGTGTGACCACCTCTTGCAGCACATGCACATGCAGAGCAGCATACTCCGGCATCTCGGCGCGCATCGCGGTGATCTCGTGTTCCTGCTGCTTGCGAGTGATGCTGACCCGATGATACGTCCAGGCAATCTTGCGCTGTTCCAGGGCGGCGTTGTAGAGCCGACGACAGGCATGCAGCCAGTCCCACAGCAGCGCCTCCTGAGCGGGGGTGGGGTCCAGCTTGTATTTGAACGCCTGATACGTCGTCGGCATGCTACTTGTCGCCTTCCTGTTGCTTCTGTTGCTTGATGTACGGGCGCACGGCCCAGATGATCTCCCCAACCAGGGATCGCTGGTGGTCTTTTGCCCGTGTGCGCAGGGCATCGAGGCCGCTCGCCACGCTGGTCCCCGCAAATCCCGCCTTTTGCCCGTGTGCGCCGGGCATCGAGGATGGCAGTGGGGGAGAGCAAGGTGACTGGCTCTTGCACGTCTTTCTGTTCCCTGCACGGATGGTACCATCGATGGATGTGGAACGCAAGGGCTAAAGACAACAAGAAACCCGCCTATTCGCACACCCTGAAGGGATAAGCATCACCTTCTGACGCGTTACGCGCCAAAAATCCAGCCTCAGCCCATTATATCTCGTATCAGTACTTCCGGGCTATTTTCTCATTATTCCCCAATTTTCGTGAAACGCTCACCTCATCTGCGGCGTGATATCTGCGCAACCGGTTCGCAACACCCTCACACCGCCGGCGAATTCGCGCAGGGCTTCGCGCCGGCGGCGGGGCACGTTCTTTCTCGAAGCCTGACTCGACCATTCCAAAAATGAGGAGCGCATGGAGCGTATGTCAACCATACACCGTGTTGCGAGCGGCGCAAAGCCGGCCCGCGCGCTGGCCTCGGCAGGCGCAGTGCTGGCGCTGGGCCTGTCGCTGCTGCTTGGCGCGTGCGGCCATCGCAATCAAAATACCGATAACGGCAACGGCGCGAGTGCGCCGACAACCTCCCAGACGGGGAATACCGGCAATTCCGGCTCGACCGGCTATCAGGGATCGATCAGCAACGTGCAAGATCTGCAAGCCCTGGATGCCAGTGTGAATGATGACTTCACCAATCTGGATCTCGATGCCGCCAGCATGAACCAGGATCTTTCCGGCCTGGATCAGGAGGTGCAGCCGTGAACAAGCATCTCCGGCTCATCTTGCCAGGTGCCGCGCTGGCCGCCATCCTCGCGGGCGGGTTCGCCGCGAATCATGCTGCCTTCGCCGCTGCGCGAGTGGCCCCCGCTGCCACCAGCGCGCCCGCGCACGCACGCTGCGGGCAAAATCTGCAATGCGTCATCGACTTTGGCAACGCCCGCATCGCAGAGCGCATTCTGGCACTGCAACGCTTCATTGATCGCGTCAACGCGCACAAGCATCTCAGCAGCAGCCAGAGTTCGGCGTTGATCAGTTCGGCGAACTCGTCCATCAGCAGCTTGCAAACCTTGCAGGCGCAACTGGATAAGGAAACGAGCATCACCGCCGCCCGCGCCGACGTGAAGGCGATCTACGTCCAGTTCCGCATCTTCGCTGAGCAGTTGCCGCGCGATTACGCCACCCTGTGGTCGGATGCCCTTTCCAACGTGCAGGCGTTGTTCTCCTCAAAGGAGTCGCAAATTCAGCAGCTGATTCAAAAGGCGGGCAGCCCCGGCAACACCGCGCAACTCTATCAAGATTTCGTGGCGAAAGTCAGCGACGCCGCCACGCAGATCAGCAATGCCCAGGCGCTGCTGCCCGACCTGACGCCGGCTAACTATCCCAATCCCACCACCAAACAACAATTGCGCGCAGACCTGCACAACGCACACGCCGATCTGAAAGCGGCCCGCAGCGATCTCGAGCAGATCATCGCGGCGCTGAAAGCAGCGGGCGTAAGCACCAGCGCGACCGCCACGCCTGGCAGCGGAT
>JAJPKG010000096.1 GCA_021323815.1 Pseudomonadota bacterium | reverse complement strand
CCAGCCCCAAAAGAAGCCGCCGATGGTCGTCGCGCCTAGCAGCGCGGTCGTTTCCAGCCCGACAGCGGCATCGCTCATATGCGCCTGGCGCAAGGCTGCCACCGCCAGCAGACCGCTGCCCAGACTCGCCAGCCCGCACACGGCGTTCGCCGCCAGAAACGGCTGAAACAGCTTGTCGTTGCGCAGCACGCCCCAGATGTCGGCGAACCAATTTTTGCTGCGCGCCAGCATGCTGCCTTCCACGCGCTGCGCGATATGGGCAACTGGCCGCGCCGGCTCGCGGCTGAGCGCCAGCAACACGAACGAGATGGCGACCGCGACGAAGCTGAGCCAGAAACACACGGCGAAGTTCACCGGCCAGGGCAGGCTCACCACAATGGCCGTCGCCAGCGCCGCGCCCGCCGCACCCACCACGTTGCCCACACTGGACCATCCCCCCAGGAAACGCCCGCGCATGCGGTCGGGAATGGCGCGGGCGATGAGATCCAGCCATTCGGGGAAGGTCAGGCCGCCGCCGCCGGCTTGCAGCAGCACCATGAGGAAGAACAGCGCCAGCAAAGGCACCTGCCAGCGTTCCAGCAGCACCGCGCCAATGCCCAGCACCAGGAAGGGGATGCGCTCAAAGAGGGTGAAACCCAGCATCAGCGGCTTCACCCGCGCCTGGCGTTCCACCAGCCCCGCCACCAGCAAGGGCGGGCCGAAGATGCCGAGCGTGCGCACCGCCGGAATGAGCGAAATGACCCAGTTCTCATGCGTCAGATGATGCGCGAAGAGCGGCAGAATGGTATAAGGCGAACTGATGCTCAATCCTAGATTGAAGAACGCGATATCCGTTCCCAACATCAGGAAATTCCAGCGCACATCGGGCATGGCGGCGAACCGCCCGCGCAGCGTAGTCACAATGCCTCTTTCGAGGTGGCATCCGCCACCGAACGTGGCATCTGCGGTGGGCGCGCCACGCCGTGAAAGGTCGGGCGCGCCAGCCACCAGCCACCGTCTCTTTCTTCTAATGATTCCACAATGAAGCCCGCCTGATGAATCGCGGCGAGCGTCGGGCGATCCAGGTGACAGCCATCGGCCACCAGCCGCCACAGGGGCGTGCATATCCGTTGCAGCGCCGCCGCAAAGGGACTCTGTGCTCGCACGTGTTCCAGAAACAGGAAGCGTCCGTCGGGCCGCAGCACCCGCGCGATCTCGCGCAGCGTCGCCGCCGGGTCGCGGGCCGTGCAGAGCGCCAAGCTGCTCACCACCGTGTCGAAGCTGGCATCGGGGAAGGGCAGCTTGTCAAGCGGGGCATAGACGATCTCCGCGCTGGGCAAGAAGCGCCGGATGCGCCGCCGCACCAGGAACACGCCGCGCCGGTTCGACTCCACTCCCACCAGCCGCGCCACCTGCGGATAGCGTTTCAGGTTTGGCCAGCGGCCAACGCCGACTTCCAGCACATCGCCGATTGCGCCGGCCACCAGTTGCGCCCGGCATCTCCCCCACGGATCGCGCATCCGCAATTTCCACCACAGCCAGAGGCTCCGCAAGCGCGCCTGCGTCTGCGGCGGCGCGTGCAACACGGCATCGCGGATGGCCACGCGCGCCCGTCGCCGCTGCTCGTTGACGATCAACCATCCCACGGCGGCGAAGACGAAACCGATGCCGGTGAGGATGCTCTGAAACCGCGCCCGCGCCTGGCGGGGTTGCAGCATGCGCTTCATCCCATCTTTCCCCATCACGGAGCCTCGCGCGGCCCCTCTATTGTTTCAGACGCGCGAGCACCAGCCCCTGGACACATGCCAGCAGCAATGTCTGTTCGAGCAGCATCCCATGCGTGGTCAGGTCATCAACCATATTATGCGCAGCAACAGCAACGGTGACGCCAAGAATGCCCAAAAGGATGGCAGGACGCGGAGAATACGAGATTTCTTCCACGGAAATCAATTGCATGATCAGCCACAGTCCGGCTATGACACTGGCAAGATAGAGCGACCCACCGATGATGCCGAGTTCCGCCATCATGTTGAGATAAAGATTATGGGCGTGGCCCAGCGGCAATTGCCAGCGCGGCACAGCATAGAGGTGATAGGCGACGGGGTAGTTGCCCGCGCCCACGCCGGTGAGGGGATGCGCCGCCACCATCCGTGCTGCCGCTGCCCAGTGCGCCAGGCGTTCGACGGTGGAAAAATTCGCGTCGGTGACGTTATGGCTCAGCGCGGCATCCGTCAGGGGCCGCAGCCCCAGTTCTTCCAGCAGCGTGCTCAAAGCGACGCTCCCGCTCATCACCGCCATCGCTATCAAGCACCCGCACAAGGCCATGCCGCCCGCGAGGAATCTGCGCGCCGACGGCCAGCCAAACCAGGCCATCACCAGCAAGGCCGCGCCCAGACCGATGAGCGCGCCGCGTGACTGCGCCAGTGCCAGCGCGCCCCCCAGCACCAGCGCCATCCCCCCGCCGGCCAACCTCAGCCGCAGATCGCGCGCCCACGCCGCCAGCGCCAGCAACAACGGCAGCGCCAGATTGAGATAGCCGGAATAGGGATTCGGCTGGCCGAACGTGCCGACCACGCGCACGCCGCGATCCGCCGAGACGGGCAGATCGCCGGCCAGCACGGTTCCCTGCACCATTCCCAACAAGGCTTCAACCAGCGCCGCCACCACCACCGTTCCCAGCACCGCTGCCAGCACGCGCCGGTCGCGCAAATGGCGCGGTGCAACGATGATCACCGCCAGCGCCTCGCTCCATTTCAGCATCTCTTTCACCGCCAAAACACGATCCGCCGCCCACGTCAGCGAGAGCACCATCCAGGCGATGAGTGCGACGAGGGTGAGGATGAGCATGCGATGGGGAGTGATAGAACACCGGCTGCTGCGCTCGGCACGGTCCTTTTCCCGGCGAGCTCGCCATCCATCCCATCCGGCCAGCATGACCAACCCCACCACCAGCGCGTCGGTCGGCGTGGCATGCAATGGACCGAACGAGAGCGTCGCCAGCGAGCCGAACGCGACGGAAAACGGCAACATGGCCAGGATGCATCCAACGGGAGAAGACGACGTGACGGCGCGCAGGCACGCCCTGAAACGATGAGATGAAAACATGTGCATTATGATCCGGCTCCATCCAGCAAAGATTGCATAAAGCTCTGTTATCAGCATGCGCCATGCTGAAAAGAAGCGTCGGCGACCGAATCCCTTCACCGCACGCCCAGGCCATTCTTCTGCCGCTTCTGATGCCAGGCATCCGCTGAATCCATATGCTCCCGATATGGTATAACGAAAGAGGTATCAACTCAGCGGAGACGGCACACGCATGCGGTGGTTCACGCGCGGCGAGCGCAACAACGGAAGAAGCAGAGGCACCGCGACGGAAAGCGCGAGCGGCGGCTTGCGTTGCCCCAACTGCGGCACGCTGAACCCACCAGGATCGCGTTTCTGCAACCAGTGCGGGCATAAGTTCACCGTCACCGGCACGCTCGCCGCTCCGGCGCAGGCGAAGTTGCACGTTGATGAGGATGACGAAGAGCGGCGCGTCGTCACCATCCTTTTCGCCGATCTTGCCAATTCCACGCAGCTCGCCGACGCGATGGAACCCGAAGAGTTGCGCGGCCTGCTGGCGGACTATTTCGCCCTGATGTCAGAGGAGATTCACCGGCATGGCGGGGTGGTGGAAAAATTCATCGGCGACGCGGTGATGGGCGTCTTCGGTCTGCCGCAGATCCATGAAGATGACCCAGTGCGCGCCGTCCGTGCCGGGCTGGATATGCAAGCGGCGCTGGTGGCATTCAACCGGAAACGGCTGGAACTTGATCCTCAGGCACCACAGTTGGCGATGCGCATTGGCATTAACACCGGCGAGGTCGTGGCGGCGGTCGGCCCGGCGGATGGGCGCGACTTCCTCATCACCGGCGACCCGGTCAACGTGGCGGCGCGGCTGCAAGGCGTGGCCGAGCCGGGCACCGTTGTCGTTGGCCCGCGCACGTTCCGTGACACGCAGAGCACGGTGCTTTATGAAGCTTTGCCCCCGGCAGAGTTGAAGGGCAAGCCACGCCCGGTGCGCATCTGGCGGGCGATCAAGATGCTGGACGCGAACCCGGTGCCGCTGGCGCGCGGGCGCAATCTGGAACAGCCCCGCGCCCCACTGATTGGCCGCGACGTGGAGATGGGACT
>JAJPKG010000042.1 GCA_021323815.1 Pseudomonadota bacterium | reverse complement strand
CGAAGTGCTGGCGCGCGATCACGCCTTGCGCAAGAAGATGGGCGGCATTTTCCTGGGAACCGATGCCGGCGAGGCCACCCAGCAGGTGCGCCAGTTATTGCGCGCGCCGCAAGCGCGTTAACTCGCCCATCATGTCTGGCCCATTTGGGGTGCGCCGAATGGGCCAAGCAACATGCCAAACGCTGATCCCTGTGTTACAGTGGAGATGCGAGACAACTTCCCCTCCTCGGCCAGCAAGGGGATAGTGTGGATGGGTTGATCGATGCGCCTGACACAAGGCGCGCCAGCCCGGCGCACGCATCCGGGGAAGCGATTTTCCCATGCGTCACCAACGGTGGCTCTCAATGATGATGTCGCCGCTGGGGGAGCATTGTCGTCATTTTTTCCCGAACGCGGCGTGGGCCGAAGGAGGAATACACTTCAGTGGGCAGATGGCAGCGATTTATCTCTCGGTTTTTTCCGCGCGAGACCGATGTGCTGGCGACGGTGGACGCTTCAGAGGATGGTGATAGCCTGACGGTGACGCTGGCTGTGCCGGGCGAAACAGCGGATGCCCCGGCGCTCGATGTGCTGGCGCTGGACCCCGCGCATGGCAGAGTCTTTACCAGGGAGGGCCAGCACCGGCTCAGTGACGCTGCGCAACGGCTGATCGCCGCGCTGCCGCCGCCCGATGCGGGCACGCGCTATGTGGCCCCCAAAACAGATGACGTCTCGCCCAACACGAGGAGTGATGCTGCCACTGGCAGCGATCAGCCCCCCAAAGCGCGTGCCGTCGCCATTACCGTGCCGGAAGCGCAGATCCCCGAAACCTTGCAGGCATTGCGCGCCATTGCCGCCGAAGCCGAGATATCTCCTGCCGATACTTCCTCTCCAGCAACGCAGGGGAAAAGGCCGGGCGGTGGGGCCAAGCCGCGGGTGCGCGTCACCGAAACCAGCAACGCCCGCGCCATCAAGTTGGCCGACAAGCGCGCCTTGCAATACGAATATCAGGTGGATTTCGCTGGCGATGACGCCATCGCCGTGCAAACGCAGATCGTCAGCAGTGATGGCAAGGTGCGACTGAACCCCGACGAATTGCGCTTGCTGACACCTCCTGCCCCATCGCCTCCCAAACGCAGGGGCGCGGTGAATCGCGCTCAAGCCCATGTCAACCACGCCCAAGACGATGCCGCCGGCAAACCGCGCTGGGTGCGCCAGGGCAAGACCTATTACCTGGCTCCGGCGGAGGTCGCGCCGGAAGCACAACCGTTCATCCAGGGCAATCTGCTCCTCGAAGGCAACGATGTGCCGTTCTTTCTGGCGAAACAGCTCAAGCAACTGGGGCGTAACGGGCGCGTGGTCGCCACAGAGGCCGTCAAAGAGGCGCGCGTGGAAAATAGCCCGCTAGAGCCGGTGAGCCTGCTGGATCTGGACGACGAGGGCTGGCTGTCGGTGGACGTGACGTATCGCGCCGGCGACCAATCCTTCACCACAGCGGAAGTGGAAGCCCTGCCTCCCGACGCGAACTATATCCGGCGCGGCAACGTGTGGGTGCCGGTGGACCGCAAGGCGAACCGCCGGCTGCACGACGCCATCGACCAAGTGGAACGCACGCTTGGCGCGCGGCGCGACGCCCAGGGCCGGCTGCGCGTGGCACCCGGTAGAGGTGACGAAGCTCGCCGTGTGCTGCTGGACGCCGCTGAGATCGACGAGGGCGCGGCCTTCCAAAAATTGCTGGCCGACCTCGCCGGATTTCGCACCATCGAGCCGCTGCCGCCTCCCGCGGGCTTGCGCGCCGAATTGCGTCCCTATCAGCTCGAGGGTTTCCGCTGGCTGGCCTTCCTGCGCAAATATTATCTCAACGGCGTGCTGGCCGACGATATGGGTCTCGGCAAAACGCTCTGCATCCTGACGCTGCTGCAATATGCCAAAGAGCATCCCGACGCCGCGAAACCAGATCCCTCGCTGGTGGTTTGTCCGACCTCGTGTGCCGAAAACTGGCTGGATGAGGCGCGGAAGTTCACGCCGGAACTGCGCGTGGTGCGCTACATCGGTCCCGATCGCGAGCGCATCCTGGACGCTCCCCCCGATGTGCTGGTAACAACCTATGAGACGCTGCGGCGCGACCTGGGCTATCTGCAACGCCAGTCGTGGGATTACGTCATCTTGGATGAAGCGCAAAAGATCAAAAATCCCATCACCGACACCGCACGGGCCTGCCGGCAACTGCTGACGCGCCATCGCCTGGCTGTCACCGGCACGCCGATTGAGAATCGTCTAGACGAACTGTGGGCGCTGTTCGACTTCCTCATGCCCGGCTATCTGGGCAGCCAGGCGCGCTTCCGACGCGACTTCGACGGCCCCATCACGCGCGACAAGAGCGTTGGCGCGGCGGAAGCCCTCAAACGCAAGATCGCGCCCTTCGTGCTGCGCCGCATGAAAGAGCAGGTGGCGCGCGAGCTGCCGCCCAAGCTCTACGTCGCCCGCGAGTGCAAGCTGACCCGCGAGCAGAGCCGCTGGTATGAGCGCATCGCCGGCGAGGGACGCGAGCGCGTGCTGCAATCCGCCCGCGACGGCCACGTGATGATGAACATGAGCATCCTCTCATCGCTGACCCAGCTCAAACAGATCTGCTGTCACCCGGCGCTGCTGGAAGACGGCGCGGCGGCGCAGCAGATTCACGGGCGCTCCGGCAAATTCGAGGTGTTCAAGGAAGAGTTGGCCGAGCGGCTGGAGGCCGGAGACAAGATCCTCGTCTTCAGCCAATATGCTGAGATGTGCAAGATCATTCAGCGTTATCTCAACGAAGCGGGCATCCCCTCGCTCTACCTCGACGGGCAGACGCGCAACCGGCAAGAGTTGGTGCGCACCTTCCAGACCGACCCGAACATCAAGGTCTTCGTGCTCAGCTTGCGTGCCGCCGGCTTCGGCATCACCCTCACCGCCGCCAGCACGGTCATTCACTATGACCGCTGGTGGAACCCCGCCGTAGAAAACCAGGCAACCGACCGAGCCTATCGCATTGGCCAGCAGCGCTCGGTGCAGGTGGTGCAATTCCGCACCCGCGACACCATTGAGGAAAAGATCGATAAGCTGCTGGCCAGCAAAACCGAACTGTTTGGCGACGTGATCGAAGAAGATCTCAACGGCAAAAGCATCACCCGCGAGGAACTGCTGGAACTCTTCGCCTACAGCCCGCTCAGCGATGGCGCGACGGAAGAAGGCTTGCCGCTCATCACTCCCGGCATGGTCCCGCCTCCCGATGTCGCCAACCCAGCGGGCGGCGGCGCTCGTGCCGCTCTGCCCGACGCGCTGCCGGGCGATCCTCACGCTGATGTCGCATCCCATGCCCGTGCTCGCGCTCGCCGGTCGCGCCGCGCGCCCAAAGAGCCGGATGCCGCCGGCGCGCGTGGGTGAGCTTTTCAGCGCGGTGTTGCCGCAGAGGGAAGGTGGCTGAACCTTCCCTCTCATTCGTTTGAAATGGGAGAGTTGTAACGCGGAGCAAGCAGCATGTATCGATTGGTGGCGCTGGATGTCGATGGGACGATTTTGACGAACGACCATACCCTGCCGGAGCAGGTGACGGCGGCAATTCACGCTGTGCAGGCACGCGGCGTGCAGGTGACGCTGGCGACCGGCAAGCTCTTCGTTTCGTTGAGCGATCTGATGCAGGCATTCGCTCTGCGCGGGCCGCAGATCACGTGCAATGGCGCGGCGATCTGCGATGCTCCATCGGGGCGCGTGCTGCATCATTTCCCCTTGGATGAACGCGAGATCGCGCTGAGCCTGGCGGCACTGGCCGCATGCGGACCGGAAGTTCCCATCGCATGGTACACGACAGATGCCATTTATACCACCGCGCCCTATGGGCTGATTGATGAACGGCTGGCGGCGTATCACGAGCCACCGCTCATCCGCGTCGCCGCCTTTGATGCCACACTGCCGCGCCCGGTGAAGCTGCTGATGTGCGCCGAACCTGCCCGGCTGGATGCCTTGCGGGCACAGATCGAGCCGGTGCTGGCGGGAAAGGTGCGCGTGGTACGCACCGCCATCGACTTTTTGGAATGCATGAGCCTGGGAACGACCAAAGGCACGGCGCTCGCCATCGTCATGGATATGCTGGGGCTGAGTCGCGCCCAGACGCTCGCCATCGGCGATAGCGAAAATGATATTCCGCTGCTCCAGGCGGCGGGACTGGGTATTGCCGTGCAAAACGCCGTCCCGGAATTGCGCGCCTGCGCCCAGGCAGTGACGCTTTCGTGCGATGACGCTGGTGTCGCCCACGCACTGGACCGCTGGATGTTATCGCAAGAGCGGGCAGAGGTGCCGAGTGATGTCACCACCTGAGCCGGCGTCTCGCGCCGT
>JAJPKG010000408.1 GCA_021323815.1 Pseudomonadota bacterium | reverse complement strand
CTGCGGATAGGTATCTTGATAGCGCGCGATGACCGTTCGCGCGATGGGTGGCAGCATCTCGCCCGTCATGCCCAGTTCATGCCCGCAGCGCACCGCCCGCCGGATCAATCGCCGGCAGATGTATCCCTGCTCCACGTTGCCCGGCTGCACGCCATCCGCGACGACGAACACCGCTGCCCGCACGTGATCCGCCACAATCCGCCGCAACCGGACGCGCCGGGCATCTTCTTCGCCGTGGCTCATGCTGTCGATCTGCGCCATGATCGGCGCGAACAGATCCGTTGAATAGACATCAGGCGCGCTGTTGAGCATCGCCAGCAGGCGCTCCAGCCCCAGTCCTACGTCGATGTTACGCTGTTCCAGCCGCTCGAAGGTGCCCGCCGCCGTCTTGCGATATTCCATGAAGACATTGTTGCCGATCTCCACCCACTTGCCGCAGTCGCATCCGGGCCGGCAGGTTGGGCCGCATGGCGGCAGCAGGGTATCATAGAATAGCTCCGAGTCCGGCCCGCACGGCCCCGTCTGCCCCGGCGGTCCCCACCAGTTATCTTCTTTGCCCAGCGGGAAGATGCGCTCCTGCGGCATGCCAAGGTCACGCCACACGCGGATCGCCTCGTCGTCGCGCGGCGCGTCGGCATCCCCCGCGAAGACCGTCACGCTGATGCGCTCGCGCTCCAGCCCCAGCACCTCGGTGAACCATTCCAGCGTCCAACGCAAGGAGTGATCTTTGCCATAATCGCCCAGCGACCAGAAGCCGAGCATCTCAAAGAACGTGTTGTGCGTGGTGTCGCCTACCTCGTCAATGTCGTCCGTGCGCAGGCACCGTTGCACATTCGTCAGTCGTCTGCCTTTGGGATGTGTTTCCCCCATCAGGTACGGCACCAGCGGGTGCATCCCCGCCGTCGTGAAAAGCACCGTCGGGTCGTGTTCCGGCACCAGCGGGGCCGATGGGATCTCCGCATGGCCGCGCGCCGTGAAGAAATCCAGCAAAGATCGTCGCAATTCGTCGCCTGTCATCGCGCTTGCCCCTTTCGTTTGCGCTCATAAAAAAATCACCCCCAGCCATCATGGCTGAGGGCGAGCGGACCCGTGGTACCACCTCATTTGGAGCATTGAACGCTCCCACTTTGACATCTGCCAGATATAGTGAGCCGGCGGTTGAAACCGCGCCTAAGGGCCTGACGGCCACGAAGTCCGCCTGCGCGGACTGGATTGCTTTACTTTTCTGAGAGATGGCTCGGATAGCGGTGAGCAGCCGATTTTGACCTCCTGGGTGGCTTGCGGCGTTGGCGCGTGTTGAGCTTGCACCGGCCTCAACTCGCTGGATCGTACCTGCGCCGCTTCATCCCATTCATTGGCCCGCTGTGAAACTTTTGCTACTTGTCAAGTATACCATGTATGGGAACAGAATGCAAACGCGCGTTTTGGAGCCGACATCCGGCATCATCCATGTTATATAGTTAGAGGCATGGTGAAAAGACGCTCACCAGCCAACCAACTGCATAAACCAACAAAGGATGAACGCTTATTATGAACCCGCGCGACCTGCAAAAGATGCAGCAACAGATCATGAAGGCCCAGCAACAAATGGCGCAGGCCCAGGAAAAAATGGCCGAGGATCTGGCGAATATGACGCTTGAGGGCACTGCCGGTGGCGGGGCTGTGACCATCGCCCTTTCCGGCGACTATCAGGTGCGCAGCGTGAAGGTGGACCCCGACGCACTGGACCCCGAAGACGTGAGCGGGCTGGAAGATCTCATCAGCGCCGCGCTGACCGATGCGCTCACCAAAGTGGGTGAGGCGCAGGAAAAGGCGCAGCAGCAGATGCAGGCTGCCGCGCTCAGCGGTCTGAAATTGCCGCCGGGCATGGGCATCTAAAGAATAGATCGAAAGACCCGCGCGAAGGTGTCCCCTTTCGCGTACGCACATTCACCCTGATAAGGAATCCGTCATGCAGACCACTGCTGCCGCTGTGACCGCGCTGATCGAAGAATTTGCCAAGCTGCCGGGAATCGGCCCCAAAACGGCCCAGCGCCTCACCTTCTTCTTGCTGCGCAGCCCGGCGGATCAGACCAGGCGGCTGGCGGACGCCATTATTCGCATGAAAGAGCAGGTCATCACCTGCTCCACCTGCTTCAACATCACCGAAACCGATCCCTGCCCCATCTGCGCCAGCCCGCAGCGCGATCACGGGTTGATCTGCGTGGTGGAAGAGCCGCTGGACGTGCTGGCCATCGAAAAAACCGACACCTTTCGCGGCGTCTATCACGTGCTGAATGGCGCGCTCTCCCCGATGGAAGGCATTGGCCCGAAGGATCTGCGCATCGCGGAACTGGTGGCGCGCGTGCAGCATTCCAGCGGCGAGGTGCGCGAGGTCATCCTGGCGACCAACCCCAATTATGAAGGTGACTACACCGCCGCGTATATTGCGCCATTGCTGCGCCCGCTCAACGTCACGCTCACCCGCCTGGCGCGCGGCCTGCCGCTGGGGGGCGATCTCGAGTACGCCGACGAAGGCACGCTCAGCCGCGCGCTGGAAGGCCGCCGCGCCTTCGAGGGCTAAAGGGCCATCGCATGCTGATTGTCGCGTTTAAACTGATCGCGTCGCCGTGCTTGATCGGCGCGGTATCGCTGGCGGGGCGGCGCTGGGGGCCGGCGGTGAGCGGCTGGCTGATCGGCTTGCCATTGACTTCCGCGCCGGTGCTGTTTTTCCTGACGCTGGAACACGGCACAGCGAGCGCAGCAACAGCAGCGCAAGGGATCATGCTTGGCGGCGTCGCGGTGGCGGCGTTTTGCTTTGCCTTTGCCTGGGCTGATTTTTATCTCAGGTGGTGGGCAACGGTGCTGGTGGCGTTGGGGGCCTATCTGCTGGCGGCGTGGGCCATGCATATGCTGGTGCTGCCGGTGACTGCCGGCGCGGTGCTGGTGCTGATTGCGCTGGCTCTGGCGCTGTGGCGCTTCCCACCGCTGCGCGAGCATATCTCCCCCACCACGCCGCCCCGGTGGGATCTGCCGCTGCGAATGTTGCTGGCAACCGCCATCATCGTTACCCTCACCAGCGTCGTGCCCCTGCTGGGACCGCGCCTGGTGGGATTGCTTTCGGTCTTCCCCGCGTTCGTGTTGATCTTGGGCACGTTCGCGTTGCGCCAGCAGGGGGCAACAGCCAGCGCGGCTGTCATGCGCGGCGTGCTGCTGGGCCTCTTCGGCTTCGTCGCGTTTTATCTGATCGTCGGTCTCACCGTCGTTTCGTGGGGCATAGGCGCGGCATTCCTCACCGCCACAATCGCCACGCTCGCCGTGCAGGGCGCGACGCTTGCACTGACAAAATAGCTTGGGTAACATACCATCATTCTTTGTCGCTTGCTTAGAGCAGGCATCACGTATCTTCTGGACTCTCCCCCCCGCCATATCGTCTAATAGATACAGATGATCACCTCATCGGATTCAGCCCGCCCGCTGGTTTGGCGGACGCTGTAAACAAGGAGAATGAGTCGATGGCGACCAACGATCCATTTGGCGCGCGGAAAACGCTGGACACCGCGCAGGGACCTGTGGTGTGGTATGACCTGGCCGCGCTGGCCAGGGACGGCGTGGAGATGGGGCGGCTGCCTGTCACGATCCGCATCTTGCTGGAAAATCTGTTGCGCAACTGCGGCGCGTCGGACCCCAACTTTGTGACTGAGGACGACGTGTGGGCACTGGCGCGCTGGCAGCCCAACAACGCCGGCGCGCAGACCGGCGAGATCGCCTTTTTGCCGGCGCGCGTGGTGCTGCAAGACTTCACCGGCGTGCCATGCGTGGTGGACCTGGCCGCCATGCGCGACGCTGTGCGCGAACTGGGCGGCGACCCCAAACGCATTAATCCGCTCGTCCCGGCGGATCTCGTCATCGACCACTCGGTGCAGGTGGACCTTTTCGGTTCGACTTACGCTTTCGCCGGCAACGTGGAACGCGAATATGAGCGCAACGGCGAGCGCTATGCCCTGCTGCGCTGGGCGCAGAGCGCCTTCAATAATTTCCGCGTCGTGCCGCCCGGCACCGGCATCATTCACCAGGTGAACCTGGAATATCTGGGCAAGGTCGTCATGACCAAGACGGTGGATGGCGAGACCGTCGCTTTCCCGGATACGCTGGTGGGCACCGACTCGCACACGACGATGATCAACGGCCTGGGCGTGCTGGGCTGGGGCGTCGGCGGCATCGAAGCCGAAGCGGTGATGCTGGGCCAGCCGCTCTATCAGCTCACCCCCGTCGTCGTGGGCATGCGCCTCACCGGGCAACTGCCCGAAGGCGCGACGGCGACCGATCTGGTGCTGACGGTGACGCAGCAATTGCGCAAGCACGGCGTCGTCAACAAGTTCGTGGAATTTTCCGGCCCCGGCCTCAGCAATCTCAGCCTGCCGGATCGCGCCACCATCGCCAACATGACCCCCGAATTCGGCGCGACGGCGACGCTTTTCCCGGTGGACGCCGAGACGCTGGCGTATCTGCGCCTGACGGGCCGCGACGAGAGCTTGATCGATCTGGTGGAACGCTACACCAAAGCGCAAGGGCTGTTCCGCACCGACGCCACGCCCGATCCGCAGTTCGACGAGAAACTGGAACTGGATCTCAGCACGGTGGAACCGAGCCTGGCCGGTCCACGCCGCCCGCAAGATCGCGTGGCGCTCAAAGGGTTGAAGCAGGGCTTCCGCGACGCATATGCCGATCGCCTGAGCGACACCGGCACCGGCGCGGACGCGATGAACAATGAGGGCGATCCCACGCAGCCGGCAGCGGCCAAAACGCCGGTCGTCACTGTCACGCTGGCCGGCGAGACCGCCGATCTCACACATGGTTCCGTCGTCATCGCCGCCATCACCAGTTGCACCAACACGTCGAACCCTTCTGTGATGGTGGGAGCCGGTTTGCTGGCGAAAAAAGCCGTCGAGCGCGGCCTGACGGTCAAACCCTACGTCAAAACCAGCCTCGCCCCCGGCTCCCGCGTCGTCACGGAATATCTGGATGCTGCCGGGCTGACGCCGTTCTTAGAGGCGCTGCGCTTCCACCTTGTTGGGTATGGGTGTACAACGTGCATTGCCGAAGGTACGCCCGTATTGCTCGCCAACGGCACGTCGCGGCGCATCGAGCAGATGCCGAGCGCGGGCGGGGCATTGCTGTTTGGCCCCACCGAAAAGAATACGATGAAACTGGCGATGCAAGCCGAGGCGATGAAACAAGGCGTACGCGAGTGCGTCTCGCTCGTCTTGCAAGATGGGCGCGCGCTGGTCTGCACGCCGGATCACGCGATTCTATGCGATGATGGGCGTTGGGTGCGCGCGGATCAGCTGGTGCCAGGCAAAGATCGCGTGGTGGTTGGCCTGGAAGCACCGCTGGATGAAGCGGGCGCTGATGAAACCGGCTATGTGTTACGGGCCGGCGAAATGACCTTCACGATGGAAACGCCGCAGGATCGGCTGCGCACACTGGCTTTCGCCCGGCTGGCCGGCCACCTGCTCAGCGACGGATCGATCAGCGTTCATGACCGGGGGCGCGTGCAGGTCGGCCAGGCTATCGACCGCGAGATGGTGCTCAACGACGTGGAGCTGCTCACAGGCCATCGGCCCACAGCGACGCGCTATGATGAGCGCAAGTGGACCATTGTTCTGCCGTTGCCGCTACTCAACGCCATCAGCGCGGTGGAAGGCGTGTGCGATGGGCGGCGCATCGACCAAGCTCCCGCACTTCCTCCTTTCATTGTGGATGAGCATTGCCCGGTGGCAGTCGTGCGCGAATTCCTGGGCGGCCTCTTCGGCGCGGCTGGTCACGCGCCGGTGCTGAAAGAGAGCGATGCGATCCTTGAGCAGCCGGCATTTGCGCAGAGCGCCAGGCCGGAGCATGTGCCACATCTCAGGCAACTCATGGGCGAGATCAAGCGCTTGTTGGCTCGTTGCGGTGTGCAGACCGAGAACGTGCGGATCTCTGAATACCCAACACGGCGCTCAACATCTTCCTCTTCAGCGGCGCAAGATGACATGCAGCGTATCGAAGTGCGGCTGGAATTGGAAGATGGGCTGTCATTCATCGAGCGCGTAGGCTTCCGCTATTGCGTGGATAAGATGCTGCGTGCCAGCGCGGCAGCCGTCTATTGGCGCACGGTGGATCGCATCCATCAGCAGCGCTTGTGGATGGCAGAGCGCTTGCAGGAATCGCATGAGGAGCGGCCTGCGCTATCTTTCACGACAGATCGCAAAATGCCCACAACCGCTCTGATGGAGCGCGCAGCGCTTTCCCCTGTCGAGCTATTCACGCAACTGGGCGTGCGCGAGTGGTTCACGCCGCTGAAGTCGCGTGAGGAGACGGATGCCGCCAAGGGTCATTGCGTCGAGAAAGAAGCGCTGGAACTGCCCACTTTCTCGCTGCAAGTGATCGACCGTCACTCAGTTGGCACATATCCCGTCTATGACCTGTCGGTCGATGATGTGCATGCGTTCGTGGCCGGCACCGTCGCAGTGCATAACTGCATCGGCAACAGTGGCCCGCTTCCCGAACCCGTCTCAGAAGCGATCCGCGAGGGCAACCTGATCGTCTCGGCGGTGCTGTCGGGCAACCGCAACTTCGAGGGGCGCATCCACGGCGAGGTGCAGGCGAATTACCTGGCATCGCCGCCGCTGGTGGTCGCCTTCGCTCTGGCCGGCACGGTGGATATCGACCTGACGACCGAACCGCTGGGCCAAGATCCCAACGGTCAGCCGGTTTATCTGCGCGACATCTGGCCGTCACAGGAAGAGATCACGGCGACGATACAGCAGGTATTGGGACCGGAAGAGTTCAAGAAAGAATATGCTCACGTCTTTGACGGCGACGAGCACTGGAAGAATCTGCCGGTGCCGTTGGGTGATCTCTTCGCCTGGGACGACTCTTCGACCTATGTGCGCAAGCCGCCGTTCTTTGAGCATCTGTCGCGGGAACCTGCCCCGGTGGCGGATGTGCAAGGCGCGCGGGCGCTGGTGGTGGTTGGCGATTCCATCACGACGGATCACATTTCGCCCGCCGGCAATTTCAAGCCCGACAGCCCCGCTGGCAAATATTTGATCGAGCATGGCGTGCAGCCGCGCGACTTCAACACCTATGGCGCACGGCGCGGCAACCACGAGGTGATGATGCGCGGCACGTTCGGCAACACGCGCCTGAAAAACGTGCTGGCCGACGGCAAAGAAGGCTATTGGACGCGCCACCTGCCCGACGGCGAGATCATGCCGATCTATGACGCCGCCATGCGCTACATCAGCGAGGGCACGCCGCTGGTGGTGCTGGCCGGCAAGGATTACGGCATGGGATCGTCCCGCGACTGGGCGGCGAAAGGCACGCTGCTCTTGGGGGTGCGCGCCGTCATCGCCGAGAGCTTCGAGCGCATCCACCGCAGCAATCTCGTCGGCATGGGCGTGTTGCCGCTGCAATTCTTGGACGGCCAGAACCGCGAGAGCCTGGGCCTGACGGGGCGCGAGCAGTTCACCATCAACGGCATCGCCGAGGGTTTGGTGCCGGGGCAACTGCTGACGGTGCAGGCGATGCGCGACGATGGCAACACGGTGACGTTCCAGGTGCGCTCGCGGTTGGATAGCGCCATCGACATCGAATATTACCGGCACGGCGGCATCTTGCCCTTCGTGCTGCGTCGCCTGGCGGCGGGGACGGCATAAGCACAACATTTGTCAATGATGGCGCATGGCGAGAGAATCGCCAAGCACGACCGCCGAGGAAGTTTATTCCCCGGCGGCCATCGGACGCGATTCTCTTGCCATTGGCTCATCCGCGCATGATCGTTTATGCTCCATCCTCGTGGTTGAGGGGAACGGTGGTCTGGCGCACGATCAGGTGCGGGCGGATGAGCGTCAGATACGATTCCTGCTTGCTATGGTTGATGAGGCGCAGCAACAGTTCCGTGGCAGCGCGTGCCACCTCGCGCCGGGGGGTGCTGACGGTTGTCAGCGGAGGATGCGCGTATGCCGCCTGGGCGATGTTATCGACGCCTACAATCGCCATATCATGTGGAATCGACACGCCATGCTGGGTGAGGGCCTCCATCGCGCCCAGCGCCATCCAGTCGTTGCAGGCAAAGATCGCCGTCGGCGGCGTGGGCAGCGCCAGCAGATCCAACGCCGCCTGATAGCCACTGGCGAACGAGGAATCACCACGCCGGACGTACACCGGATCAGGGACAATGCCCGCTTCCAGCAGCGCCATTTGATAGCCCTGCAAGCGCGAGTGTTGCACTGGCTCTTCCACGATGATGGCGATGCGCCGGTGACCGCATTCGATCAAATGGCGCGTGCCGATTTCGCCCGCTTGCAGGAAATCGATGTCCACGATCGGCAGCCCTTGCAGGCGCGGATCTTGATTCCAGGTGCTCACCACCAGGGGGTGTCCCTGCTGGGCCAGGGCCACCACGTCTGCCGTATCTGCCGCCATGCCCATGATGATGAAGCCATCAACTCGGCGGTTGGCCATGCGCTCAAGATGGCGTCTGCCCTCATCGGCACGATTATGCGTCATGCTCAACAACATCTGATAATCATGCTGATCGGTCACGCGCTCCACTTCTTCCACCATTTCAGCGAAATAGGGATTGGTCAGCGTCGGCACCACCAACGCCAAAGTCAGGGTTTTGCCCCGCGCCAGGCCCCGCGCCACCAGATTCGGGCGATAATCTAATTCCTCGATGGCTTTCAGCACGCGGGCGCGGGTTTTCGCGCTCACCGGCACCCGCTGGGTGATAACATTTGAGACCGTCGCAGCTGTTACGCCAGCACGGCGGGCTACATCGGCGAGCGTTGTCATGAGTTTTGGGGTCTCCTGGAACAGCATGTGAGATTTATGCGCTTAAGGACGTATACGATCTCTAAGACTCATCCTATCACATGCGTTGAGGATGAGTCCATGTAACGCCTCAAGCCCCTGATCTCGCAATCTTTACGCCATCGTTTCCTGGCATGTGGCGACAGGCCGCGCAGAAACCAAACGCGTCCCGCCCTTTAAGGGGAGCTTTCCGTGTTGGAGAGAGCACGCGTTCCGCTGATGGGCGAGAGGGATGAACCGTGACAGGGGGACTTGACAAGATCACGTTGCATCAGTATACTGTTTTTTAACCGGTTAAATCGCTCAAGCGATGACAGTAGCAGGCACTGATGCAGTTCCGACATGAAGACACCACACAGCAGGGTCTGAGGCATTTCCAGCAGCCGGCAGCAGAAAGCAAAAGACATCCTCGGTGGCTCTTCAACTCGATGTCGAGTAGACAGTGGAGGGTTTTACAGTGAAGCCAAAGCAAGACCAGGACACCCCAGATCAGGAATCAGGGCGTATAGGTCGTCGCGGATTCCTCGGCAAAGCGGCTTTTGGCGCGGCGGGGGCGGCAGCACTGCCCAGTATTCTCGCAGCATGCGGTACCAGTACGGGCGGTGCAGGCAGCGAGGGCAATTTCCCCAGCCACCCCAAGTGGAACTTCGTTTTCGTCAACCACGTCACCACCAACCCCTTCTTCACGCCCACCCAATATGGCATTCAGGATGCCACTGCCCTGCTCGGATGCAGCTATCAATGGACCGGCTCGGCCAGCAGCAACGTCAGCGAAATGGTGACCGCGATGAACACCGCCATCTCTGCGAAAGCGGATGGCATCGCGGTCGCCATCATCGACAAGTCTGCCTTCGATGCGCCAACGGCGCAGGCCATCGCGGCGGGCATTCCCGTCGTTTCGTACAATGCCGATGCGCCTGCCGGCAGCCCCAACAAGCGCCTGGCATACATTGGTCAGGATCTCTATCAGTCGGGCTATCAGATGGGCGTGCGCGTGGCCAGCCAACTGAAGTCCGGCAAAGCCGTCGTCTTCATTGCCACACCTGGTTCGCTGAACATCCAGCCCCGCAGTGACGGCTTCCAGGCCGCGCTAAAAGCGCTTTCTCCGGCGGTGCAAGTCACCCAGATCGCCACCGGCGCTGATGTCAACGGCGAAACGACCGCTGTGGAAGCCTATTACACGGGCCATACCGATGTAAACTGCATGGTCGCGGTTGACGGCGGCAGCACTCAGGGCGTGGCCATTTGCAGCCAGAAACATGGGCTGGCGTCCAAAGGCGTCATAACGGGTGGCTACGACCTATTCCCCAAAACGCTGCAACTGATCCAATCGGGCGATATGGGCTTCACCATTGACCAGCAGCCCTACTTGCAGGGCTTCGTTCCCGTCGTTCAGTTGTTCCTCTATAAACTTTCCGGTGGATTACAGCAACCGTCCAATACGGATACCGGCTTGCTCTTCATCACAAAGGACAATGTCGGCCCGTACCTGAACACCACCACCCGCTTCGAGGGTAGCACCGACCAGGAAAAGAATCTGTCCCCCTAGTTCATCTGCTTTGATTGGAAGTCATCTGGGCGAAAGGCGTCGTCGCATCGTATAGTTTACGAAAAGCGTGCCTCGCGCCTGGGTGGCTTTCCAAGAAAGCATCCCAGCTTTTACGTTGTTCCACCAGGAGTCTTATCATGGCCGACGAAGCCCTCACAGCGGCACCCATTCCGCCGCCAACCAGCACGCCACCGCCGGCGCTCGCTGTGCTCCAAAAGGCGTGGCGCTTCATCTTGCAACAGCGTACACTCAGTGTAGCCCTCATCGCGGTGGCAATGGTCATATACTTCCAGCTTTCAAAGAGCGTGTTTTTGTCCGCTGGCAACCTGCAAACGCTGATTCAATATATTTCTGAGACGGCGATCATCGCGGCAGGCGAAGTGATGTTGCTGATTTGCGGCGAGATCGATCTCTCGGTTGGCAGCGTCTACGCGCTGGCACCGTTTGTCATGTATTATGCCAACCAAAATGGGGTGCCGTTGTTGGGGGGTATTGTCATAGCATTGCTCGTCTGTGCTGCGATAGGCTTCATCAACGGCTTCGCATCGGTCTATTTCAGAGTGCCCTCGTTGATCGCCACGCTGGGCACGCAGCTTCTGGTCAGCGGCGTCACGCTGGTGATTACCAATGCAACGCCGGTGCTGACACCCGACACCTTCCCCAAAGTGACATCGTTCGCGAAGTTATTCGGCAACAACCCCTATTTTGAGATCTCGTGGACTCTAGCCATCGTCATTGTGATGCAAGCGCTGCTGAGTATGACGCCCTGGGGTCTGCGCACCGTTGCCACAGGTGGCAATCCATTGGGGGCAAGCGAAGTGGGCATCGGTGCCAATCGCATTAAGATGGTGCATTTCATGGTGGCATCCGCTCTGGCTGGTTTCGCGGGCGTTCTCGGAGCATTCCGCGTCGGTTCCACTGATCCACTGGCAGGCGGCACCACCATCATGTTCAATGCGATTGCCGGCGCGGTCATCGGCGGCACAGCGCTCACCGGCGGATCAGGCACCGTGATCGGCGCGTTGCTGGGTGTCTGCGTGCTGGGGATCTTGCAAGACGGCATCACCCTCATCGGCGTCAATGCTGATTACTACTATATCGTCGTTGGCGCAGCCATCCTAGCAGCGATGATCCTGAACGTGCGGTTGTCACAATTGCGAAAGGCAGGGCAATCATGACAGCACCTTCCAGCGAAGCCCTGCGTGTCGAACACATTGCCAAACGCTTTGGTCCGGTGACGGCCTTGCGTGACATCAACATGCGCCTCAACTATGGTGAAGTGTTGGGGCTGATCGGCGACAATGGCGCGGGCAAATCCACGCTGATCAAGATCATGACCGGTTTTCAGCAGCCTGACGCGGGCACCATCTTCGTCAATGGGCAGGAAGTGAAGCTCAACTCAGTGCAGCAGGCGCGCGAACTGGGCATTGAAACCGTGTACCAGGACCTGGCGCTGATCAACGAGCTAAGCGTCTATCACAACATGTTTCTCAAACGCGAGCTGCGCATCGGCCCATTCCTGAACAACGCCGCCATGCGCAGGCAGGCCCGTGAATTTCTGAACCAGATGGGCGTCAATGTTCCTTCAGTAGATGTCGAGGTTTCCAAGCTTTCCGGCGGCCAGCGTCAGGCCATCGCCATCGCCCGCGCCGTCTCTTCCAATGCGAAGATCCTGCTGCTGGACGAACCGCTGGCCGCGATGGGCGCGAAAGAGGGTGCGCAAATCCTGGATCTGATCAACCGGCTCAAAAGCCAGGGCGTCGCCATCATCATGATCGGCCATAACTACGCTCAGGTGCTGGAAGTGGCGGATCGCGTGAACCTGCTGCAACACGGCGAAATCACGTTCGATAAACCCGCGGGAAAAGACTTGATGGACGAGATCACCGACATCATCATGCAGGAATATCGCGCCACCAAGCTTGGCACCTCTGCGAACGGCAGCGTGAAATCTGGAACGCCGACCAGCGCATAGCGGGCCGCGAGCCGAGATTTTTTCAAATACAAACATACGACGGACCGGAGGGGCCGTCACGGTGGGATTTGTCTGCAATAAGCAGCGACCGTGCGACGAAGGGCGAGATGAAGATGTATACCATTGGGATTGATTTCGGCACGGAATCTGGGCGCGCGGTGGTGGTGGATGCGCGTACCGGGCGCGAGCTGGCGTCGGCGATTCATCCCTATGCCAACGGGGTGATCGATCAGCGCCTTCCCGGCAGCCCAAAGCTGCTGCCGCCGGATTGGGCGCTGCAAGATCCGCAAGATTACCTGGAGGTGTTTTTCCATGCTGTGCCGGAAGCCTTGCATGCCAGCGGCATTGTGCCGCAAGAGGTAGCGGGCATCGGCATCGATTTCACCTCATGCACCATGCTGCCCACCACGCGCGACGGCACGCCGCTGTGCATGCTGGCCGAATGGCGCAACCATCCGCACGCCTGGGTGAAATTGTGGAAGCATCACGCCGCCCAGCCCCAGGCCGACCGCATCAACGCTCTGGCGCGCGAGCGCGGCGAACCCTGGTTGCCACGCTACGGCGGCACCTATTCCGCCGAATGGTTTTTCAGCAAGGCACTCCAGATTTTGGAAGAAGATCCGGAGGTGTATGCTGTCGCCGGGCGCATGCTGGAAGCCGCTGATTGGGTGATCTGGCAGCTCACCGGCCAGGAAGTGCGTAATCTCTGCGCGGCGGGCTATAAGGCGATCTTCTGGAATGGCGATTATCCCAGCCGGGACTTTTTCGCCGCGCTGGACCCGCGCTTCGCTGACATCGTGGAGACCAAGCTCAGCTATCACCTGGCGCAGTTGGGAACCAGTGCCGGCTTCCTCATGCCGCAGATGGCACGGATGATGGGCTTGCCGCCCAGCATTCCCGTCGCGGTGGCGAACGTGGATGCGCATGTCACCGCCGCCGCCGTGGATGCCGTGACCCCCGGCATCTTCGTGATGATTATGGGAACGAGCACCTGCGACATTGTGCTGGGCGAGGAACTGCACGAGGTACCCGGCATGTGCGGCGTGGTGCGCGATGGAGTGGTTCCCGGTCTGTGGGCTTATGAAGCCGGTCAAAACGGCGTGGGCGATATCTTCGCCTGGTATCTAGAACACGCCGTTCCACCTGAGGTGCATGCCGCCGCTCAGGCAGCTGGCATGGATCTGCATACTTATCTGGAACGCGAGGCCGCGCTTTTGCAGCCGGGGGAATCCGGTCTGGTGGCGCTGGATTGGTGGCTGGGCAACCGCTCTACGCTAGTCAACACCGATCTGACGGGCCTGATCGTGGGGTTGAACGTCGCCACCACGCCCGCCGAGATCTATCGCGCGTTGATTGAGGCGACGGCATTTGGGGCGCGCACCATCATCGACGCTTTTGAACAGTCCGGCGTGCCCATTCACACCATTGTTGCGGCGGGGGGATTGGCGGAAAAGAATGCGCTGGTGCGCCAGATCTATGCCGACGTGATCGGCAAGCCGCTCTACATCTCCGGCTCGGCACAGGCTCCCGCGCTCGGCGCGGCCATTCACGCCGCTGTCGCCGCCGGGATCTATCCTGATATCCCCGCCGCCGCGCATGCAATGGGCCAGCGCCACCCAGACCCCGTGCAGCCGAACCCGCAGCGCCACGCCGTCTATGATCAGATCTACACGGAATACACCGCCCTCTATGACTATTTCGGGCGCGGGGCCAACCCAGTGATGCAGCGTCTCAAACGCTTGCGCCGCCAAATCAAAGAGGGGATGTAAGATGTTGTTGCCTGAACTGCGCGCCGAAGTTGCTCGGCTGCACGCCGCGCTGCCTGCAAACCATCTGGTCGCCTGGACCAGCGGCAACATTTCTGCGCGCGACCTCGCGACCGGGTTGATCGTCATCAAACCTTCCGGCCTGCTCTATGAAGATCTGACGCCGGAAAACATGGTGGTGGTTGATGTGCAGGGGCAGGTGGTCGAAGGCGACCTGGCCCCATCGTCCGACACCGCCTCGCATTGTTATATTTATCGCACCCTGCCAGATGTGGGGGGCGTCGTGCATACCCATTCGCGCTATGCCACTGCGTTTGCCGCGCTGGGACGCAGCATCCCATGCGTGCTGACGGCGATGGCTGATGAATTCGGCGGCGACATTCCCTGCGGCGGCTTCGCACTGATCGGCGGCGAAGAGATCGGCCAGGAAGTGGTGCGCTGCCTGGCAGAATCGCATAGCCCTGCTGTGTTGCTGCAAAATCACGGCGTTTTCACCATCGGCAAAACGGCAATGGCAGCGGTGAAGGCCGCTGTGATGACCGAAGATGTTGCCGCAACCGTCTGGCATGCCGAACAACTCGGCGCGCCCATCCCTATCAGCGACGAACACATCGCCGCGCTGCACTACCGCTATACCCATATCTATGGGCAGCATCAGGAGATCACCGCATGAGCAAAGCCGCTCCCACCGTCAGCCCTCTCGTCCGTCCGCAGTCGCCCCTGGCGCGCCCGCTGACGCTCGGCGTGATCGTTGGCAACCGGGGGTTTTTCCCCGATCACCTGGCCGAAAAGGGCCGCGAAACCATACTGGATGTGCTGGGCAAGGCCAAAATCCAGACGGTCATCGCCGAGGCACACGCCACCAACGCCGGAGCGGTAGAATCGCTGGCAGAAGCGCGACTTTATGCCGATCTCTTCCAGAGCCAGCGTGACCGCATCGATGGCGTCATCGTCACCCTGCCGAATTTCGGCGACGAGCGCGCCATCGCCAACGTGTTACGCTGGGCAGATCTGCGCGTGCCGGTGCTGCTGCACGCTTTCCCCGACACGCCGGGCAAGATGAGCATCGACGACCGGCGTGACAGCTTTTGCGGCAAGATGAGCGCCAGTAACAACCTGCATCAATACGGCATTCCCTTCACACTGACCAGCCGGCACACAATGGATCCCACCAGCAAAGCCTTCACGCAAGATCTCGCGCAATTCGCCGCCGTTTGTCGCGTGGTGCGCGGCCTCAAAAACGTGCGCATCGGCGCGTTGGGGGCGCGACCGGCGGCGTTCAACACGGT
>JAJPKG010000488.1 GCA_021323815.1 Pseudomonadota bacterium | reverse complement strand
GCACGCCGGGGGATCGATGCGTGCCCGACGCACGCCCGCCGGGGAGAGATGCGCGCCCCGCACGCACGCCGGGGGATCGATGCGTGCCCGACGCACGCCCGCCGGGGGATAGAATCCCCCGGCTTGAAAAACAAAGCCCATCCGGGCTGCAACAGCAGATAAGAGGAGTTATGTACCATGACTAGTTATCCCTATGCCCAGGCCGTGCGCGCGGCCATCGATAGCGCAATCGGGCGCTTGCAGCAGGATCTCGCCTCCGCCGCGCCGGGGGCACCGCTTGAGGAAGACGAGCGACGGCGCATCGCCATCGGCGCGGCCCGTGCGCCCTCGCCCGCTGCGGAGGAGATCGTCACCGCTCTGGATGCGCGCATCGACCGGCTGGAACAGGTGCGCGACTATATCGACGAAGACCACGAGCTGGCCGCGCTGATCGATAGCGTCATCGGCCAGCGCGTGCAGCAAGCGGAGCGACGCCAGGCACGGCTGAGCGTCTTGCTTACGGTGATTTCCCTCATTGCGGGCTGGCTGCTCTCGCTCATCGGCACGCCGGCCATGCTGGCGCACCTCATCGGGCGGGGATCCGGCGGCTAATGGTGCCAGCCGGTTCAAGCATCCTCTTGGGGAAGCACGCTCAAGCCATAGCGCGCCTTTAGGGCCGCGATGTTGCCGGAACGCACCAGGCGCACTTCATCCTGGTTCAGTTCCGGCAAGACCCCGCTGGCGATATCGCGGCGATGATAGCGGCTCAGGCGCACCTCGGCGGGCGTGGTCAGCGCGGTGAAGGTGAGCTGGCAGAAGCGCTCGCCGGGATAGAGCCGCACCACCGTGCTGAGGTTGTTGTTGCGCACGGGGATGATCAGGTTGCCCTCATAGCCCGCGTCGATGATGCCGCTGAGATCCACCGCCAGCCCGCGCCGGTTCACCGACGAACGGGGATACATCTGTCCCACCAAATCATCCGGCAACCTGATCGCTTCCAGCGTGGAGACCAGCACGCATTCGTCCGGCAGCAGATCAAACACCTGGCCGGGGGCGAGTTCGATGGTGTCGAACTGCGCCGGCTCGCCTTCCATCTGGTCGGGCCGCAGGGCGATGCGCCCCTGCTGGTTCACGATCCAGCGGCGCGCCACCAAAAAGGTGTAGCCCAGGCGCAGATCCACCGCGTGGGGCTGAATCTGAAAGCTATCCAGTTCGGGCGCGAAGCCCAGGCGACCGGCGGCGATCAAACCCAAAATGTCGCGTTTGGTCAGCAAACTCATCGATCACATACTCCGTCCAAGCTCTGTGCCTTCAGCATACCATGCCTGGACGAACGCGCTTTGATCACCGCGCAAAAACATCCCCAGCGCCGAAAGTGCAGCACCCGGCGTGCTGAATAAGGCACGCTCTGCGGGCTGGAACAAGAACGCCGCAGCGGGCAGATCAGCGATCTCCGCGCTACGCGCCAGTCCCAGGCGCAGCGTATCGAGCATGAACAACGGTCGCACCATCCCCAAGCGCTTGCGCCGGAATCAAGCACAGAATGGCGCGCCGGTGAAGACGTTTTTGGTTATTCCCCGCAGGCCAGCGGCGGCAGCGGCGTCACTTCGGGCAGCCAGCGTTGCGTTTGCGGCTTGCCCAGTTGGTCGCGCCAGCTCAGCACGAATCCCGCCGGCTGCATGGCGACCTGATAGACGGCGGTCAGGCTGTGAGGCAGATCCGGCGCGCTGAAGGTGAGGCGCAGCGTGCCATCAGGCAACGCCTGGCCGGTGATGATGCGCTGCACCACGCGGACCTTCCCACCGGCGCAGGTCATCTGCGTATACGTGCCGGTGATCGCGTCGTCATATTGCCGCAGCACCAGTTCCGCCTGCGTTCCCTTGCCGACCTGCTCGAAATTTCCCGCGACCAGCGGCAGAGCGTCCCCCTTCGGCGCATCCGTCGCCTGGGCAATGACCGGTGAGCCGGTGGATTGCCCGGCAGCCGGTGACGGCGCGAAGGCATAGATCGCCGTTGCGGCGGCCAGGGTGAGATCCAGCACGGCCAGCCACGCCAGCAGCAGCCGTTTCGCTCGGCTCAGCCGCCGAAATCGGGCACGCAGGCTCCGTGCCGCATGCTCGCGCCGTCGCGCCGGTCCCGTTTCTCGCTCGCTTCCTTGCGCTGACATCATGCATCGTCCCCCATGCCATTCGATCCTCTCCCATTTTCCAAGATACAATGCATAACGAGAGGCGACGGGCCGAACGCAGCAGCAGTGAAACAGCGCGCTCATAGGTCCATTTGTTGCCTTCGCTACACTGAAAACGAGAGAGGATAGATGCATCATGGCAACAACGCAGTGGGGAGTCATCGCAACCGATCAGGCACCGAAAGCTATCGGTCCCTATAGCCAGGCGATCACCGTCGGCAATTTCGTCTTCACCTCCGGCCAGGTGGCGCTCGATCCCGCCACCGGCGAGTTGGTGGCGGGCGACATCGCCGCCCAGACGCGCAAAGCGTTTGAGAATATGCGGGCCGTCTTGCAAGCTGCCGGAACGGATCTGGACCGCGTGGTGAAAACGACGGTGTTCTTGACCGACATGGGCGATTTCGCGGCCATGAACGAGGTCTATGCCACCTTCTTCACCGCTGCGCCCCCCGCGCGGTCCACCGTCGCCGTCGCCGCCCTGCCCAAAGGCGCGCGCTTCGAGATCGAGTGCGTCGCCCTCATCGGGGAATAGCATCACGGACGAGACGCGAAGGACACGAAAGGAGCGAAGAAACACGCAGCAAAGCAGGCGCTTTTCGTGAATCGTAAAAATATGCCCAGGCAACCAGGAGGGATTGTCTTGGCAGACTTCTAAAGCCTTCGCGTCACTTTGTTTCCTTCGTGATCTTCGCGTCTCGTCCTTCATTTTCCTCGTTGGGGCCTGATCGGGCTAGCCGCTTCACCCGGCGCGATGCGCGCGGTGGGGGGAGTTCTTGGCTGAGCGACTTGTGAAGGACTCGCCGGTTTGATACAATGAGCGGTACGTTCATCACACACAATCGCGCTTGCAGGAATCGCCCGTGATCATGACGCCCAGCGAGGGATCTATGGATAAACAGCTTTGGCAGATGGCGCTGGACCGGTTGGG
>JAJPKG010000277.1 GCA_021323815.1 Pseudomonadota bacterium | reverse complement strand
GCACCTCGGCAATGGCACGCTGCCAGGTGGCTGGAATGTCAGGATCATCGAAGACAAGCAGCCGGGCGCGGGGCGCATAGTGCGAGAGCAGCATGCCGGGCGCTTGCGAAACACCGTCACGCACCGCCGCGCGCTCCTGAAACGCGACGGGGCCGCCCAGCGCCGCAGCGAGATCTTCCAGCGCGACGCCGCCGGGGCGCAAGACGCGCGGGGGGGATTGCATCACATCCACAATGGTCGATTCCACGCCGACCGGGCACGCCCCCCCGTCGATGATCCAGGGGATGCGCGAACCGAGATCGGCGAAGACGTGCTGCGCGGTAGTGGGGCTGGTGTGGCCGAACTGGTTGGCACTGGGCGCGGCAATCGGCACGCCCGCCGCAGCGATCAAGGCGCGCGCGACGGGGTGAGCGGGCATGCGCACACCCACCGTCGCCAGTCCTGCCGTCACCGCAGCAGGAATCGCGGGGCCGCGCGGCAGCACCAGCGTCAGCGGTCCCGGCCAGAAGCGTTCCGCCAGCACGCGCGTCGCCGGGGGCAGGTCCGCCGGAGCATAGCCCGTCACCTGCGGCAACTGCTCAATTCCGGCGATGTGGACGATCAATGGGTCGCTGCTGGGCCGCCCTTTCGCGGCAAAGATGCGCGCCACTGCGTCGGGATTGGTCGCGTCCGCGCCCAGACCATAGACCGTCTCGGTGGGAAAGGCGACCACCTCGCCCGCGCGAATCGCCGCGCCCATCCGCGCCATCCCATCGGGGTCCGGTGCCGCCGGATCAACTGCCAGAATCGTCGCCTGTTGTGCCACGCCGGGTCATCCTCTCATGCTGGTGTCGTTGTTGATTATAGCGTTTCTGATGGCATAAGCCCTTTCTTGATGTGGCATATTCATGAACGATTGAGCGTCGAGCGATGTTTCTTCCATCCCCGCAGCACCTCATGCGCAGTGATGTAGCCCGGCGCGCCGGAAACGCCGCCGCCGGGATGCGTGCTGGCCCCCGTCAGCCACAGGCCGGCGATAGGTGTTTGATAATTGGCAAGATCGGGCAGGGGGCGAAACATAAACATCTGATCCAGCGTCATGTCCAGGTGCATCAGGTGGCCACGCAGCAGACCGCCGATGCGCTCCAGATCCACCGGCGTCTTGATATAGATATCGGTGATGTGGCCGCTGAAGCCGGGAGCATAGTCATCCATCAGATGCAGCAGCTTGTCGGCTTCACGCCGGCGCAGATCCTCGGTCCACTGTGCGCCGCCGGCAAGCTCATAGGGATGCCACTGCGCCCAGATGTTGAAGATGTGTTTGCCGGGCGGGGCAAGAGACGCATCTGCCGCCGTCGGCGTCATGGCCAGGATGCAGGGGTGGTCCGGCGGGCGACCGAGCGCGCTTTCGTGGAAGGCGCGGCGCAGATAGCTCATGCTGGGGCAGATCATCTGCATGCCATAGTGCGCGTCGTTGGGCTGGCCGTCGTGCATGGGCGCGGCGCTATAGTTCGGCAGAGCATCGGCGGCGCAACGAATGGTCATGCCCATGCCGTTGCCAATGCGCAATCCCCTGAGTTGTCGAACGAGAGCGGGCGACAATTTGTCCGCGCCGACCAGGGTCAGCAGCGTCGTCTGCACGTGCGCGTTTGAAATGACGCAGCGTGCGGCGATCTCCTCGCCGTCTTCCAGCCGCACGCCCGTTGCCCGCCCATCGCGCACCACGATCTCGCTGACCGGCGCACTGGTGCGCACCTCGCCGCCGTGATGCGCCAGGCAGCGGGCGAGTGCCTGCGTGAGCATGCCGGACCCGCCGCGTGGTCGCCAGCAGCCCGTCTGGTGGCAGAGGATCTGCCAGGCCAATTGCTCGCCGCCGCCGGGTTCATCCGGTCCCATGCCGCCCTGCGCGGCGAACCAGCCCAGCGTCGCGCGCACGCGCTCATCCTCAAAGGTGGATTCGATCACCTGGGCGTAGCTGCCGAAGACGACGCGCAACAGATCGGCGCTGTTGCCCAGGCCCACCATGCCGCGCAACTTGCCGCGCTGGCGACGCAGGATGCTGCCGAACATGGGGCCGGGGCGCGGCGGCGCGAGGAAGGTGGCATACACCGGCTCATTGAATTTGCCCCACAGCGTCATGAATTGATGATAGCGCTCCGCGTCGCCGGGATTGAGTCTGGCGATGGACTCACAGGTTTTATCCAGATCGCGCCAGAAGGTGATGGATGTGCCATCAGGGAAGGGCGCGAAGGCGAACGGGTCCATCGGCAGATAGTCCAGACCGAAGCGCTCCAGGCCCAGTTCTTCGATGATCGGCAGCGCCTTGATGACGATGTGGAACGAGCTACAGGTATCCAGCGCATAGCCGGGGAAGATATCGCTTTCGGTGACGACCGCTCCGCCCACGATGTGCCGCCGTTCTACCACCAGCACGCGCAAACCTGAGCGCGCCAGATAGCAGCCGCACACCAGTCCATTATGCCCCGCGCCGACGATCACCACATCATACCTACCTGCCATGCGCCCACCTCCGGCACATATTATAGCACGTCAGGCGGGCGGTTCAAATCGCGCCTCAGCGCCTGACGGCGACAAAACCTGCCTGCGCGGCATGGAGTTCGGAAATGGGAGCACACCTGGACAGCGCCACGCCTGGTGGCGTACTATGATCCTTGTGTTCACTATTTTGCAGCAAAGGCGAGGGACGGGTTGAGCGATGCCGCGAGCGAAAAAGAGCGCGCCGGAAGGGACGCTGACAATTGTGGGTCTGGGACCAGGGGCATGGGATGACGTGACGGTGGCGGCGCAGCAGATTTTGCAGAGTGCGCCGCGCATCATCTTTCGCACCTTGCGGCACCCCACAGTGCAGGTGTTGCGCGAGCAGCGACCAGAGATGGAAGCGCCATCGTTCGATGACCTGTATGAGCATGCCGAGGCATGGCAGGGCCTCTATGAGACGATGGCGGAGCGGCTGATCGCCGAGGCGCAGACACAACCGGTGATCTACGCCGTGCCGGGACATCCGCTCATCGGCGAGGCGTCGGTGCGCGCTGCCCGCGCCCTGGCTGAGGAGAAGCACATCCCCGTGCACATCGTCGCCGGGCTGTCGTTCATCGAGCCGATCTGCGCCGCGCTGCATATCGATCCCATCGCGCAGGGCTTGCAGTTGGTGGACGCGACAGAATTGGCCGAGTTGCTGCCGCAGCAGGTGGCGGGGCGGATCACCACGACGCATCCCGCGCTGATCTCGCAGATCTTCAACCGGCGAATGGCCAGCGCGACGAAACTGGCGCTGCTGGAGATCTTTCCCCCTGAATGGCCGGTGACGCTGGTGCGCGCCGCCGGATTGCCCGACGAGCGCCGGCGCGAGGTGCCGCTGAGCAGCATCGACCATGACGATTTCGCCGATCATCTCACCAGCCTCTACGTGCCGGCGATTCCAGAAGACAGCCTGCAATCACTGCGCACGCCGGAAGCGCTGCGCTATGTGGTGGCACGGCTGCGCGGGCCGGGGGGGTGTCCGTGGGATCGCGAGCAAACGCACCTGTCGCTGACGCCCTTCGTGCTGGAAGAAGCCGCCGAAGTCGCCGATGCCATCGAGGAATTTGACGACGATCCCTATCATCTGGCGGAAGAATTGGGCGATCTGCTGTTGCAGGTCTACCTGCATGCCGAGATCGCGCAGGAAGAGGACGCGTTCAGCCTGGGCGACGTGTTGGAAGCGATCACCAGCAAGCTGATCCGGCGGCATCCGCACGTGTTTGGCGAAGTGAAGGTGGCGGGGGCGGAGCAAGTGTTGCAAAACTGGGAAGTCATCAAGCAGAATGAGCGCGCCGCCGCTGGCGAACAGCCGCCTTTCGAGAGCCGGCTGAAACGCATGGCGCGCCACACCGCCGCCCTGGCCGCCACGCACGACACCCAGCGCCGCGCCGTCAAGGCCGGCTTCGACTGGCCCACGCTGGATGATTGGGTGGGCAAGCTCAACGAAGAGGTGCAAGAACTCCTGGCCGCGCCGGATCAAGCCGCCCGCGCCGACGAGCTGGGCGATCTGCTTTTCACCACCGTCGCGCTCGCCCGCCGGCTGGGCGTGGACGCGGAACTGGCGCTGCGCGAGGCGAATCAGAAATTCCGCCGCCGCTTCCAGCGCATGGAGCAACTCGCCCATGAGCGCGGCCAGCGCTTCGAGGATCTCAGCCGCGAGGAACACGTAGCCCTGTGGCGCGAGGCGAAGACGGGGGAATAGGGCAATCTATTGCCCCTACATAACGAATCGTCCCATCCGGTCTGTAGGGGCGACGCTGATGACGCTCGCCCTGGCTCATCGCGTCCCCGGCACGATGACGTTGCGTCTTACGCGAAGGCCGGGGATGGGCTGCGGGCGTCGCATCCTGCCGGTGCGGCGCGCGGCAACGCGCGGAGACCGGGGAGCAGCGAGTAATGATCCGGTCCAGGGGGTGCCCAGCAGCGGCAGCAGCACGCGATCCGCGCCGATGTAGCCGGCGACGCGCCAGGCGAGCATCAGGAAAACGCTGAGGACGGCCAGGATGGGATTGATGCTCACCGGGCCGGCATAGAGATAGTTGAGGTTCATGAAGACGCCGAAGAACGCGGCGATGCCGGTGAAGCCGCCCAGCAACATGCCCAGGCCGACAAAGCATTCGCCGAATGTCACCAGATAGGTAAAGAGACCTGCGTTCGGTAAGGCGAAGTGGCGCAGGAAATTGGCGTACCAGGGTTGTAGATCGGGATTTTTCAGGGCATAGAGGAAGAATCCACGCAGTTGCGCCCCCAGGTGATGCGTGAAGATCCATGATGTGCTGTGTGGTGGCACAACCGCGCTTTCCGGCAGGGCGCGCCCCGTCAGCTTCAGGAAGCCCGCCGAGAACCACTGCCAGCCGACATAGAGGCGCACCACCAGCCAGAGCCAGGCTGCACGCGTGTCGGCAAAAAGCAACTTGCTCAATGGCGATGGGGGAATAGCTGCAACTCCCGGACCGGCTGCTTTCACCCGCCGCGCCAGTTCGCGCCAGGAAAGTTGCGTGGTTGCCATTGTGGGCCTCCCTGTCCCGCTGACGGGTGGTTCAAACCGCGCCGATGGACGGTGCAACACATCGAGAATCTTCATGTCAACCACCGCATCGGCTCAAGCCCTAGCGGCTTGTCACTGAATGCAGGAAGCATCCGCGACCATCGGCAGGTTGACGGCTACCGTTTGGATATTTCTGGCGGCGACGCCATCCGCATTGG
>JAJPKG010000369.1 GCA_021323815.1 Pseudomonadota bacterium | reverse complement strand
GATCCCGGGCAGGAATGACATGCCGCAACGCTTCGACATCACGCTTCGCCGTTTCGCTTTCATCGCGGTGGGTTCTCTCGCCGGCATCTATCTGCTCACCTTCCTGTGGCATGAACTGCAAAAATTCAGCGACATCATCCTGTTATTCTTCGCCGCGTGGCTGATATCTTTCACGCTGAGTCCGGTGGCGGGCTTGCTGCAAAAGCTGCACTTGCCGCGCCCGCTGGCGGTGGCGCTGGTCTATCTGGTGCTAGCGGGCATCCTGGCAGGGGTGATTGCGCTGGCCATTCCCCTGGTCAGCGCGCAGGTGGGGCAGATCGCCGGGCGCGTCGAAGTGTTGACCACGCCGCAAAATCTGCAACAACTCAATAACCAAGCCGTCAGTTTCCTCAAGAGTTTCGGCGTCACAGATGCCGACGCCCATCATTTCATCGACCAGCAGACCACCAGCCTGCAAAACGCCGCCAAGCACACCGTCACCAGCATCACCTCCAACACCGCGGATCTCGTCTCGTCGGTCGCGTCGATCCTGCTGGATTCGGTGATCGTGTTGATCCTGTCGTTTTATATGATGCTGGATGGCCGACGTGTGCTGGATAATCTGATTCATCGCCTGCCGGAATCGTGGCGCGACGACGTGGACACGTTCGAGGATCACGTGGCGCGCGTTTTCGGCGGCTTCATGCGCAGTCAGTTGATCATCGGCTTCACCTATGGGCTGATCACCGGCATCGCGCTGCTGGCGCTGGGCATCCCCGCCGGCTTTTTCGCCGCCCTGCTTTCGGGCATCATCATGATCATTCCTTTCGTAGGGCCGTTCCTGTCGCTGGTGCCCCCGCTGGCGCTGGTGGTGCTGGAAGTCGCGCCGAATGACATCGTGCGGACCGCCGTCATCCTGCTGATCATCCTCTTCGTGGGGCAGCAGCTCGTCATGCAAGTGCTGGCCCCGCGCATCATGAGTTCCGGCGTAGGGCTGCATCCGCTGTGGCTTTTCGCGGCGTTGCTCATCGGCGCGAAAGAGGCAGGCGCATGGGGCGCTTTCTTCGCCGCGCCCATCGCCGCGCTGCTGGCCGTCGTCTTCGACACCGCCTATGAGCGTATGACGCGGCACAGCCCCCTTTTCACCGGCAAAAGCGCTACCACTCCCGCGACGGAAGTTCTTGCCGAGGAACCGTTGGCAAAGCCAAATGGCTATGAGCGTGTGCCCTGGCCCGCAAACGAGGGGGAATGAGGAAGCTATGGCACGGCGTAAAGTTCCAATCCGCTGAGCTTGGGCCAGTTCACGTTGGTGGGAATGAAATTGATGGTGATGACGCCGTTGGGATCAGCCGTCGTCTGAAAGGCTTCGACGATGGCTTTGTCGGGACCGCCGGCCTGGGCGACGATATCGAAATTTTGCAGCACCATCACGTTGTTGAGCACGACATTGAAGATGCGCTGCTTGGGCCGGCTGAAATAGATCTCCGCGAAGTGCAGGCGCACGAGATAAGGCGCGCCGGGCTGCAAGTTGCCCAATGTGTAGGTGAATTGACCATAACGCTCGGTGTCAT
This sequence comes from Pseudomonadota bacterium, assembly GCA_021323815.1. GTDB lineage: Bacteria > Chloroflexota > Ktedonobacteria > Ktedonobacterales > JACDGC01 > JAJPKG01. The sequence continues at coordinate 2,830 of JAJPKG010000369.1, read as the reverse complement.
AGACCGCCTGGGGGGCGGGATCGCTGACCGCGCTGGTATCGATCTGCGCGGTGGTGCCATAGGTGCTGCCGCCGCTGACATCCATATCCGCGCTATAGTTACCCGCAGCGCCCCCGCCGGAGTTAATGGCCAGCACCAGTTGTGGCGCGGGCGTTGCGGTGGGCAACGGCGTGGGGGTGGGCGAGGCGCTGGGGCCGACAACGACAGCGGTCGGCGTTGCATTGGGCGCGTGGGTGGGATGTGGATGCACCGTGCTGGTGGGCTGGCCCGGCCCTGGCGATCCACCACCGGGCAGCGGCGTATAGTTATCTTTGCCGCCGGGCGGCGTGGTGCTGTTGCCCAGTTTTGACGCCTCATAGGTCGCCCTGGCGGAAATGCTGGAAGCATCCGACAACGTTTGATGCTGAAAAGCAAACATGCCGAATCCTGCCAGCACCACCATCAGCGCGCCGATCGATGCCACCAGGAGCCACAGGCGCGCATGGCCCCGCTCGGCTGCGTGGGCAGAAGCGCGTGGCGTGGTCGGCGGTTCATCTGCAAAGGATGCCGTCCCGCCCAGCGGATGGGTGTCTTCGTTGATGGGATGGACGCCGGTCTCCCATTCCAGTCCACCCAGTTCGGTGACGCGCTGCGCAGCGTCTTCCCAGGCGGGTCCGGCTTCCTCAGCAAACACTTTCTCAGGGCGCGTGATCTTTTTGCCCGCGAGCAGACGACCGCAATGAGGGCAACGCCGGACAGAGGCCGGAACTAATTGCTGGCAGTGCGGGCACGGCTTCACGCGGCTCGGCTCATTGGGAGTGGAAGCAGCCTCTTCCGGCGCATCCGGCTGAAACATGGATTCAGAGGATACTGCTGCTTTCTCCTCAGGGTCCGCTTCCCGTTCGGGATCAGGTTGTTGGGATGTCTCGTCGTCGCTCACGCCGGCCCCTCGTCACATCTGCATCACTCGCCGGGACTTGCCTGGCTGGTATGGAGCTTATCCTAGCACAGAATTGTTGCCATTTCCATAACGGAACGGGGGAAAATGACACGCGGTTCGCCAAATGTCATCCTGTTACGTCATGATGTGATGAAACGTCCTCACATAGAGGAGAGAAATCCGGCAAATTCCCTATCGCGCAGTAATGGACGATATGTTACAATGCTCTCAGCATCGTGGCGAGCTATAGCTAGCTACGGCAGGCGCGTTGGGCCAGCGTTGTCTCGCATCGCGCGATCTGGAAAGAGAGGAATTTTGAGCCACATGTACAGTGCAATCACCGGCTGGGGCATGTCCGTACCGTCGCGCATCCTGACCAATGCTGACCTGGAACGCATCGTTGATACCTCAGATGAATGGATCGTCTCGCGCACCGGCATCCGCGAGCGCCACATTGCCGCACCGGATGAGTCGGCATCCACCCTGGCCATTCGCGCCGCACGCCAGGCACTGGAGCGCGCCGATCTCATGCCAACCGATCTCGATATGATCATCGTTGCCACCGTCACCGGCGATTACACCTTCCCGGCGACGGCCTGTCTGGTGCAAGACGCGCTTGGTGCCTCTTGCCCGGCTTTCGACATTCAGGCGGCATGCACGGGCTGGATCTATGGCATGGTGATGGCGCATCAGTTCGTCACCAGCGGCACTGCGCAGAACGTGCTGGTGATCGGTGTGGAAGTGCTGTCGAAGATCACGGATATGAGTGACCGGGCGACGTGCGTCCTGTTCGGCGATGGGGCGGGCGCGGCCATCGTCTCGGCCAGCGAGACTCTCGGTGGCATCCTGGGCTGGACGCTCGGCGCGGATGGCGCGCGACCAGAGCAACTCTATCGCCCGGCAGGCGGCTCGCGCAATCCCCTCACCCGCGAGAACATTGCTACCCACGACGCCTATATCAACATGATGGGGTCCGAGGTCTTCAAATTCGCCACCCGCACGATGGGCACCGCGATGGAAGAGGCGCTGGCGAAGGCCAATCTGACGGCCCACGACATTGACCTGTTTATTCCTCACCAGGCGAATCTGCGCATCATTGAGGCAGCCTCGAAACGTCTGGAACTGCCCCCCGAAAAGGTCTTCGTCAACATCGAGAAATATGGCAACACCTCGGCAGCGGCGATTCCCATCGCGCTGTGCGAGGCCGTTGAGCAGGGGCGCGTCAAGCCCGGCAGCAAGCTCGGCTGCGTCGCCTTCGGTGCCGGTCTCACCTGGGGCGCGCTGGCGCTGCAATGGACCGCTCCGGTCGATTAAGCTCCCCGTTTTAGCAATCGCTGCATGCCCGCCCATAGCGATTGCAGCGGATTGCCGCCGGCGGAATCAAGCGCGCCGGCAAGCACTTGTTCGTGCCAGCGCAGCAAGCCCACTGCTGTGGCGTAAGATGGGCGAATGAGGTTTTCTGTCGCGCCATACAGGCTGTGCGGCGTGCCCAGCCGCACCGGCGCGTCGAAGATCTGCGCCGCCAGGTCGGTGATGCCCACAAGCTCTGCCGTGCCGCCGGTCAGCACCACGCCGCCGGCAAAGGCGCGCTCGCGCCCGCTGCGGCGAATCTCGTCGCGCAGCAGGGTCAAGATCTCCTCAGCGCGGGCATGAATGATATCGCCCAGAGCGCGGCGCGAGATGGCTTCCTGGCAATTCGGCAAAAACTGGCCGAGGCTGATCGTTTCATCCGCGCCGACGCGGGCGGGGATGGCGACGCCATAATGGATCTTGAGTGCCTCAGCAATGGGGATGGGCAGGCGCAAGGCATAGGCGATGTCGTCAGTGATGAACTGGCCGCCCAACGGCAGCATGAAGGTGCGCCACACGCCGCCGTCAACATACATCGCCACGTCTGCCGTGCCGCCGCCG
>JAJPKG010000162.1 GCA_021323815.1 Pseudomonadota bacterium | reverse complement strand
GGGATGACGCCGGTGAGCAGGTTATAGAGCGTCGCGCCCAGCGCATAGATGTCGGAGCGGGCATCGGTGCTGCCCTGGCCATATTGTTCCAGCGGCGAAAAGCCGTCCGTCACAGCGCGGGCCGCCACCTGCGTATTATTGCCGGCCTGATAAAGCTTGGCGATGCCGAAATCCACCAGCACCGCGCGCCCGTCGGGGGTGATCTTGATGTTCGCCGGTTTGATGTCACGATGGATGATCGGCGGCTGGTGCACGTGCAGCGCCGTCAGCGCGTCGCAGATCTGCTCCACCCAGTCGCGTACCAGATCCTCATGAATGACGCCGCTCATTTCCAGGTGGCTTTCCAGATCCTCGCCCTCGATATATTCCATCACCAGATATAACCCGCCGTTGTGTTGGAAATAATCCCACACGGCGGGCAGGTTGGGGTGGCGCACGCCGGCCAGGATATCCGCTTCCAGGCGAAACTGATCGGCGCTGTCCGAGGAAGGATCAAAGGTCTCTTTGACGGCGCACCATTTCCGCTGGCGCAGATCGGTCGCCACATAGACGGCGGCGAACCCGCCGGATTTGATCAGCCGTTCGATGCGATAGCGGTTGGCCAGCAGCGTGCCGGATGCCAGTGCCTTGTGTGGCATACGTGTTGTCAAACCTCCATGCCATCCATCAACGTGCTCACCGAACGCAACATAAGACGACGCCCCATTATACGCCGACTGGGAAGCCCAGACGCGCCAGCAACGGCGCGACCCGTCCGGCGGGATAGGCGATAGGCAACCGCTGGCGCGGCCCGTGCGAATCCGATCCGCTGCCGGCCAGCCAGCCATGCGCGGCGACGTAACCGGCATAAAAATCGACCTGTTCTGCCGTGAAGGTGGGATAATACACTTCCAGCCCGTCCACGCGGATGCCCTCCGCCACCAGCGCATCGAGCAGCGCGGCATCATAGCACGTGGTGCCGGCGTCGCGCCGCCCCGGATGGGCAATGATAGCGATGCCGCCGTCCGCGTGCGCCGCCTCCACCGCTTCAGCCAGCGGAGCCGCCATCGTGCGATGCCCGGCTTGCGTCACCAGCCGCGCGCCGGCAGCATAGTCCGCCGCATAGCCGTGCGCGCGCAACAGCGTGATATTATCCAGCGGATGCATGATCTCGCCACCTTTGTCGGCCAGCACCTCGGCCTGACGCGGAAAGGTGAATCCGCGCCGCCGCAGTTCGGCATTCACCGCGCGGGCGTTGGCGAGTTGCTGCGCTCGCGTGCGCTCCGTCACGGCTGCCAGCGCGCCTGCCGCCGGATCGAAACCATAGCACAGCAGGTGCGTGAACTCGCCACGCCAGCTTGTCGTCACCTCCACGCCGGAGACGATGGTGACGCCGCGCGCCGCGCCCAGGCCGCGCAGTTCTTCGATAGTATCTACGCGGTCGTGGTCGGTGACGGCTGCCAGCGCGAAGCCCCGCTCGGCAAGGTGCGCGCACAATGCCTGCGGCGTCCAATGCCCGTCGCTGTGCGTCGTGTGCAGATGCAGATCAACGACGGCATCGGCGCTGAATGATGGTGTGTCGGCTTGCTGTGTGTTCACCATGCGTTCCCTTGCTGACTTATAAGCGGTCACCTGCTCATCCGGCTGATGCGGCGCTGTCAGTATACCATGTTCAGTGCATTCTTCCTATCACTCTATAACTATTGGGACCATGCGCGAGTATCCATTCAGGACTTTAGCATGATGCATAGTCTGGTACTTTCTGCCGTCGCTGTCGAAGCGTCGCCGCGTGCTATACTTCATAATAAATGACGGCAAGCCCAAAGGGGAGTCTGTTATGAGCGCATTGCCTGATCCAAAAGACGATGACCGCAACGATGCCTGGCCCGTCCCCCCGGCGTTGCAGCAACACATTTTGCGGGTCGTCGCCGATGCCCTGGCCCATCCCGAACATCTGCGCATGACGTATGAAGAATTTCTCGATTGGGCCGACGAAGACACCCATGCTGAATGGGTAGATGGAAAGGTGCTCATGCCCAGCCCCGCCAACAAGGAGCATCAAGATATCGTAGGATTCCTCGCGGCGCTCATGCGTTTTTACGTGGAAGAACAGCAACTGGGCGACATCCTCATCGCGCCGTTTCAGATGAAACTGCCACAATCAGGCCGCGAGCCGGATGTGATCTTTGTCGCCACCGCACATCGCAATCGCCTGAAAAAAACCTATCTCGATGGCCCAGCGGATCTGGCGGTGGAAATCATCTCGCCCGAAAGCGCGGGCCGCGATCGCGGCGATAAATATTTTGAATATGAGAAGGCGGGCATCCCGGAATATTGGCTGATCGATCCCCTCAGCCGCCGCGCCGAATTTTATCAACTGGACGCGCAAGGAACCTATCAGCTGGTGCCGCCCGCGCCCGACGGCACCTATCACTCGCCGATAATCCCCGGCTTCTGGCTGCGCGTCGATTGGCTCTGGAACCTGCCATCAATTGAAGATGCCAAGTGGGAAATTGGTGGCCAGAATTACGCCCAATCCATGATTGAGCGACTGCGGCGAGCAGGCTTGTTGCCGTGAAGTCCAAATGAGGTGGGGAATGAGCGCGCTGCCAGAACATGAACCGTCGTGGAAGTTGCCCCACGATGTCAAAACACAATTACTCCAAGCTATCGCCGACATGCTGGACCGCGCCCCGGCAGGGCTGCGCATGTCTTTCGATGAATTCATGCACTGGACCAACGAAGATACCCATGCTGAATGGGTAGATGGAAAGGTGCTCATGCCCAGCCCCGTCAGCCTTGACCATCAACGCATCGCTGACTTTCTGGCACGCATCATGGATGCTTTCGTCACTATGCGCCAACTGGGATTAGTTGTCACTACCTTTATGATGAAGATCACCCGTGCTGGGCGCGAGCCGGATGTGCTGTTCGTTGCAGAGGCGCATCGCAATCGGGTGAAACCGACATTCGTCGATGGTCCAGCGGATCTGGTGGTGGAGATCATCTCGCCCGAAAGCGTGGGGCGAGATCGGGGTGAGAAGTTTTTCGAGTATGAACAGGCCGGCATCCCGGAATATTGGCTGATCGACCCGCGCACGCGTCGCGCCGAGTTTTATCGACTCGATGATCAGGGCAAATATCACCTGTTTGAAGCTGATGCACAAGGCATCTATCGCTCCCTGATCTTGCGCGATTTCTGGATCAATGTTTCCTGGCTATGGCAAACGCCGGCTCCTGAAGTCGCGTTGCTGGAGATCTGCGGCCAGGAATATGCTGACATGCTGTTGCGCCGCATGCGCCAGCAAGGTTTAACCATGACGGAGGATGACAAGTAATGGATGTGCTGTGGGCACCCTGGCGCATGACCTATATCAATCAGGCGGGGAGCGATGGCGAGGGCTGCATCTTTTGCACCAAGCCGCAGCACGATCCCGCGCAAGATGCCGAACAATTGATCGTCTATCGCGGCGAGCGCTGTTTCGTCATGATGAATCTGTATCCCTATAATACCGGGCATCTGCTGATCGCGCCGTATGAACATCTCAGCAGCCTGGAATATCTGCCGGTGGAGACGACGGCGGAGGTGATGCTGCTGGCGCAACGGTGCCAGACGGCGATCCGCCAGGCAATGAATCCCGACGGCTTCAATCTGGGGATCAACGAGGGCAAGGTGGCGGGCGCGGGCTTCGCCGGTCACGTGCACCTGCACCTTGTGCCACGCTGGAACGGCGACACGAATTTCATGCCCGTCATCGGCGCGGTGAAGGTCATGCCGGAATTCTTGCAGCAGACCTATGAGAAGATTCGCGCCCACCTGCTGCCGTTGATGGCGGGCAGCCATCAGACGCGCACCGCCGAACCGTGAGCGCAGATGCGGCTACTCTTTTTTGCGCGCCTTGCGCGATGCGGCAGCGCGTTGGCGACGCGGCGGTGTGCGGGGCGCAAGCAAATCCGGCCACATCACAGGACGCTCATCATCCACGTCTTCCAACATGTCGGCCAGCAAGAGCGCCTCAATGCCCTCGCCGCATTCATCGCAATATTCCGGCATGCCGATATCCAGCATCAACGCTTCCAGGCAGCGTCTGCGCCGATAGTCTTCCAGAGATATGATCTTGCCCATGATGGCCTCCTGTGCCGGCAGTTCAGGCGAGTGCCGTTCCCTTATCGTCAAGTTCTGCCAGCACGGCATCATCCGTCAGTGCGATGATCCGCGCCTGGGTGCGCGCGTGGTGCAGATCGCGCTGTGGCGCATCGTGCAGTTCCACGCGCAGATAATTATCCGTTAAACCTTCCCAGCCGAAAGGTTTGCGACTTTCCCACAGCACTTCCACGCGCTGGCCGAGATGGCGCGCTCGGAACTCATGCGCCATGCGGTCGTTCAGCGCCAGCAGCTTTTCCGAGCGGGCGCGCTTCACCGGCTCGGCAATCTGCCCTCGCATGCGCGCGGCTGCCGTGCCGGCGCGGGGCGAGAAGCGGAAGACATGCATCTTGGCGAAACCCAGTTCTTCAGCCAGATCATACGTGCGTTGCAAATCGTCTTCGGTTTCGCCGGGAAAGCCGGTGATGATGTCGGTGGTCAGCGCCAGACCGGGGATAGCGCCATATGCCGCCTGAGCGATCTGGCGATAGCGGGCGCTGGTATAGCGCCGTGCCATCTTGCGCAGCACAGCATCACTGCCGCTCTGCAACGGCAGGTGCAGGTGGCGGCACAGGCGCGGATTCTGCCACAGCGCCAGCCAGTCCAGCCGGAAATCTTCCGGTTCCAGCGATGAAACGCGAATGCGCGGGATGGTGGTCTCGGCCAGCAGCGCAGCCAGCAGATCGCCCAGGTCCGTTTCCGGCGTGGGATGATAATCGCCCAGGTGGATGCCGGTCAGCACCACTTCTTGGATGCCCGCGCTCGCCTTGCGCTGCACAAAAGCGACCACATCGCGGATGGGGCGGCTGCGCGACGCGCCGCGAGCGGTGGGGACGATGCAATACGTGCAGCGATTGTCACAGCCGTCCTGCACCTTCACCTGCACCCGCGTGCGACCCAGAATCTCGGCCAGCAGCAGATCGTCCGCGTTTTCCGCAGCCGGAAACATCGGCAGCATGACACCCGGACGCGCAGGCGCATGCAGTTTGGTGAGGATCGCCCCCGCGATCTCGGCTTTTTTGGTGTTGGGGACGACCAGATCGACGCCGGGCAGAGCCGCGACGGCCTGGGGCGACACCTGCGCGTAACAGCCGGTCGCCACCACCAGCGCTTCCGGCGAGCTGCGCCGCGCCTGGCTGATGACCTGACGCGACGAGCGATCGCCCAGGTGGGTGACGGTGCACGTGTTGACGACGACGACATCGGCTGCCTGGCCCTCGGCGGCTGGGCGCATCCCCTGCGCGATCAG
>JAJPKG010000057.1 GCA_021323815.1 Pseudomonadota bacterium | reverse complement strand
GGAAAACGATTATAACCAGCGCATCCTCAAGGCGCTGGAGCAGATCGAAGACGCGCCGGACGACCTGGAAAAACATCTGCAACTGGCCCGGCGCTATTACGAGTTCGCCGAAAGCGGCTTGCTCGATCCAGTGAGCCGCCGGCATTATCTACGTCAGGCGGAGCGCATTTTCAGCGAGGCCAGTGAGGCGCAGCCCGCGCGCCTGAGCATCTTGTTCGAGCGGGCGCGCGTTACGCATCTGCTGGGACGCTCGAACGAGGCGATCGCCATGCTCACCCATCTGCTGGAACAACGGCCCGACGACAATGCGGCCTATGCCCTGTTGCTGGAAGTGGCCTTTGCCCAGCAGGAGTGGGGCATTGTGCTGGCGCTGTCGCAGCGGCCACATGGTCTGACCAAAGAGCAGGCCGAGGTGTTGCGCTGGTGGACGGAGATCATCCCGCCGGCATGGAAAGGCGCGGTGCGGCAGCATGGTTGACGTATGCTTGATCATCGAGGGCGCGTATCCTTTCATCACCGGCGGCGTGTCAAGCTGGGTGCACGCGCTCATCACCAACTTGCCGCAGTTTTCCTTCGCGGTGGTGCATCTCAGCGACAAACCCGACCCTGAGCGCAAACCGAAATATACCCTGCCCGCCAACGTTGCGGAATTTCGCGAGATCTTCATTCAGGATGTCGGTGACGCGCCGGCCAAGCGCCACCAGCCGATTCGCCCGGAGATCTGGCAGCAGTTGAGCGATTTTCATCAGAGTTTGCGCGCCGGCAGCACGGGGCACACGCCGGAATTGCAGGCGTGGTTGGCCAGCGCCAATCACCAGGGCATGACGGAACGCGACATCATGCATTCCCAGCGGGGATGGGAGATGATTGCCGATCTCTATTCCCGCTATGGGGCGGATAAATCGTTCATCGACTATTTCTGGACCTTTCGCTTCACCCATTTGCCGATCTTCGCCTTGCTCGAAGCGGAGATCCCGCCGGCCAGGGTCTATCACTCGGTCAGCGTCGGCTTCGGCGGATTTTTCGGCGCGCTGGCGAAACTGCGCACCGGCAGGCCGCTGGTGCTGACCGAGCATGGGGTGTATCTGCGCGAGCGCGAGATCGAGATCGCCCAGGCCGAGTGGATCTATAGCGAGCAGCAGCAGACCTTTCAGCTTGGCCGCCGGCTGGACTTTTTCCAGCAGTGGTGGCTGGACATGTTTCGCTACATGACCAAGTTCGCCTATGATCAGGCGGATCAGATCATCTCGATCACGCAGTTCAACACGCGCTATCAACTGCGCTATGGCGCGGACCCCAACAAGATTCGCATCATCCCCAACGGCATCGACGCGCTGAAATTCAGCCGCTTGCCCCGCAACCGGAGCAAAGAAGGATTTTTCCACGTGGCGCTGGTGGGACGCGTGGTGCCCATCAAAGACATCAAAACGTTCATTCGCGCCATCAAGGTCGCCAGCCAGACCATCCCCACCATTCGCGCCTACATCATCGGCCCGATGGATGAAGATCCGGAGTATTACGAGGAATGCAAGCAACTGGTGGAGATGTTGCAGGTGGGTGATGCCATCACCTTCACTGGACAGGCGAACGTGGCGGACTATTTTTCTTTTCTGGATGTGATGGTGCTCACCAGCTTGAGCGAGGGGCAGCCGCTGGTCATCCTGGAAGGGCACAGCGCGGGCATTCCGGTGGTGGCGACGGATGTGGGCGCGTGCCGCGAGCTGCTGACGGGGGCCAACCCCGAAGACGCCGCACTGGGGCCAAGCGGGTTGATCACGCCGGCGGATAGCCCAGGGGAAACGGCCAACGCGCTGATTCGCCTCTGGCGCGACCCCGCCATGCGGCAACAGATGGGGCAAACGGGGCGCGAGCGCGTGATGCGCTATTACCGCCAGGAATCGCTTTACGCCGCCTATCACTCGCTCTATCAGCACTTCGCCAGTCAAAGGAGCGTATAGCGATGGCCGGAATCGGATTGCGCCTGCAAAACGTCATCTCGAAGGGGACCTATCTGCAATCGCTGACGGCCTATCTGTCGTCGGCGGTGATCTCGTCGGGTCCCTGGCTGTCGGCGGTCATCGCGCTGTCGGTGCTCAGCACGTCGGTGGTCACGTTTTTGTCAGCCGACGCGCGGCTGTTGCTCTTTGCCACCATCACCTATGCCTTCGGTGCCAGCTTGATTGTCAGCGGTGCGCCGCAGATGATCTTGACGCGCTATCTAGCCGACCGCTTTTATGTGGCCGAGATCGACAAGGTGGCCCCAACCTGCACGGGGATGATCGTCGCCGCCGCGCCGCTGTCGCTGCTGACCGTGCCGTTTGTGGCGTTCGCGCCCTTCCCGCTGGTTTACCGGCTGCTGGCGGCATCGCTGGTGCTGACGCTGACCTGCATCTGGCTGATCGTCGTCTTCCTGTCCGCCAGCCGCGATTATTTCCGCATCCTGCTGATCTTCGTGTTTTCCTATGGCATCAGCATCGGTTCCATCATGGTGATGGGGCGCGTTGGCGGTGTCACCGGCAGCCTGGCCGGTTTCTTGTTCGGCCAGGTCATCTGCCTGGCGTTGCTGATCGCGCGGGTCTATCGCGAGTTTTCGCCCATCGAGGGCATCAACTTCGGTTTCCTGCGCTCGCTGGGCAAATATTGGTTGCTGGGCTTGATCGGCTTGCTCTACGCGCTGGGCATTTGGGGTGACAACGCAGTCTATTGGTTTGCCGGGCATGGCATCATCATTGATGGCTTCTTTCGCCTGCATCCCGTGTATGATTCGGCGAAGCTGCTCGCCTATCTGGCCACCATCCCCGCTTCGGCATCGTTTCTGGTGCATCTGGAAGCGAATTTCTATCGCCACTACCGCGACTATTTCCGCCTGATCCGCGAAAAGGGCACGCTGGCGCAGATCCGCGAGCACAAAGACGGCATGGCCGAGGCGGCGCAAGCGGGACTGGTGCGCATCGCGTTGATCCAGGGCAGCATCGGCGCGGCGGTGTATGCCTTCGCGCCCAAACTGGCGCTGATGCTGGGGATGAGTCCTGCCTGGGTGCATGTTGCGCGCGTTTTGATCGTCGGGGTCAGCCTGCAAATCATCATGCTTTCGGTGTTTCTGCTGCTGCTCTATCTGGACGAGCGCGGGCCGGCGCTCGGCGTGGTGGCGCTGTATACCACGCTCAACATCGGCGG
>JAJPKG010000343.1 GCA_021323815.1 Pseudomonadota bacterium | reverse complement strand
TCACGCGCAGAGTGACCTTGCTATCCATCCTGGCGCTCGCAATATCCGCACTGCGCAGCGCGAAGCCGTCCATCGAAGAATTGGCGAAGGGCGGCAATGCGAGCGGCGCAACGAGATCCGCTGCCAGCACGCGACCCTGCGCCAGCGCCAGCGGCACATCCTCTGCCGGCAACACGTGAGCCTGCGCCAAAATGCGCTCCAACGCCGCTTCCACGCTCAACAACATCGTTTGCCCCTCCGCTACAGTGAATCTGTTCTCAATCGCATACTCACTGTAGCGCCGGACGGGGGCAGACTGCAAGGCGAGAGCGGGCACGATTCGGCTCTCCCACGTGTCACGCCTCATGCCAGGGCGATCTCTTTGCTCCGCAGTCCCTGCGCCTTGCTCATTCGGCTCATTGTCCCACAGCCTTTATGACTGTGGGTCATGCTTAGTGAGAAGGGTTGTGGCCAGCGGCTGCATGGGCGAATGGTACCAAACTGCTGCGCGCACCGGCCCAACACGATAAAATGGATGCGGCTGTTCGTTCGAACTATGTACGTTGTGTGCAAACGAACGACCATAAAGATGCACCACACACCTATCATCATAGAAGTCATGATCGGTTGCCTTATAGGGGGAAAGCGCGTTGGAAAACCAAAAGATGACGCCGGAAGAGAGAACACCGCGGGAAGAGACGACGCCACCGGAAGAGACGCCGGTTCCAGCGGAACGAGCCATTGCCATCCAGGAAACAAGCGTTTCCCCTGCCACGCAGGAAACCGTGATATCTCCCGTGCCACTGCCGCAATCATATGATGCGGCACCGACCACGCCGACGCTGCTGGCGACGGCACAAGAGCAGGCGAACCGATTCCTGGCGCGGTTCAAACGCTGGCGCGACCGCTGGCAAGTTTGGAACCGGCTGGCGCAGGTGCGACGCTGGCGGATCATCTTCGTCATCATCTTCCTCGTCGCGTTCGTCGCCCCCCTGCTGACGTTGGGCGCGACGGCGCTGCTGCAATATAACCAGCTCAAGGGCTGGGGACAAGACGGCGTCAACCAATTGCTCAGCATCAAGCAACTGCTGCCATCTTCCGTCACCGCACCGTCAAAAGGCGGCAAGGGCGGGTCAGGCAGTTCCGTCGATAAGGCCAAAGACATCCTCAACAAGGCGGTGCTAGATAAAATCAGTGCTCATTGCGCCGCCGCGCAGGAGGATTTTCAGCATATCAACTCGGCCATCGCCAACCGCGACGGCATCATCGGCATCGCCATGACTTTCGGCTATCGCTCGAAGATCCTGGCAGTGCAGCAACTGGCGCTGGTCGGCATCGACGGCACCATCCTGTGCCAAAAACTGACGGTGCTGGGCGCAGATTTCACCAGCACGTTCAAGACCTCACCCTTTTCGTCCAGCGGCGGACCGATTTTGACGCAAAAGAGCTTCACCGACATCGGCATCGCCCTCGATGATTCGCAACAACTGCTGGCTGACATTCAAACGCACATGCAGCAGATCAATCCCAACGATCTGCCGGTCAGCCCCAAGCAACGCGACCAGATCGCGCAATATACGGCCAAGATCCCCAAGCTGCTGCAAGATATCGCCACGTTCAAGCCCTATCTCCCCCTGGCGGGGTGGGCGCTGGGCGTCGATAGCCCGCGCAACTATCTGATCCAGACGATGGATCGCGGCGAGATCCGTCCCACCGGCGGCTTCAACGGCCAATGGGGCATTCTCAATATCAACGGCGGACGCATTGGCAAGCTGTCGCTGACCGATGTCACCTTCGTGGATTTCACCACACAGAATACGCCGACGCTGCGGCAGCTTCCGCCGGTGCCCTATCGTTCGTGGTGGGTCTTCGCCAACTGGGGCATGCGCGACGCCGACCTTTCCGCCGATTTCCCCACCAGCGCGAAGATCATCATGGGCACGTTCCAGCGCGAAGAAGCAGCGGTGGATAACGGCATCAAGGTGCATCTGGATGGCGACATCCATTTCTCGCCGCTGGTGATCGAACATCTGCTGAAACCGGATGTGCTCGGCCCGCTCTATATGCCGTGTTATAACGTCACCATCAACTCGACGAACCTGGAAGACGAACTGCATTTCTTCCAAGAGACGGGCGCGGGGCAGGCCATCCAGAGTAAATGCTCGCCCAAAACCGGCAACACCTCGTTGCGCAAACGCTTCACCTCCCAACTGGCGCAGTCATTGGAAGACAAAGTGCGCAACGCGGGGCAAGATAAGCTGCTGGCCATCCTGAACAGCGTGCGGCAAGATCTGGCCGACAAGAACTTGGAGATCTACGTCACCAATCCGCAGATCGAGTCGCTGCTGGCAAAGGATCACCTGGACGCTTCGATCAACAACGATCCCAACGTGGACGAGACGTATATCGTCAATGCCAACGTGGGCATCAACAAGGGCTGGACGCAGGTGACGGAAAACGTCAACGAAAGCATCGCGCTGGATGACAGCGGCGGCGCGTTCCACGATCTGGTCATCAGCCTGAACTATCAGCCGGTGCACAGCGTGTATGGCATCGAAACGATCCGCGATTATTTGCGCGTGTACGTGCCTACCAAC
>JAJPKG010000146.1 GCA_021323815.1 Pseudomonadota bacterium | reverse complement strand
TTCATAAGGCACGTGCCATGCAATCAACGCTTTCCCGGCGCGACCTGCTGCGCCTGAGTGGATCTGCCATCGCGGGCGCGATCGCCGCTCCGTTTCTCGCCGCCTGCAACACCATGTCATCGGTCCTCGCGCCAACCGCTACGGACGCGCTCGCCGCGTTTCCCCCCGGCTTCCTCTGGGGCACGGCCACCTCGGCCTATCAGATCGAAGGTGCGGTGCGCGAAGATGGGCGCGGCCCGTCCATCTGGGATACCTTCAGCCACACCCCCGGCACAACAGTTGGCGGCGCAACCGGCGACGTGGCCGATGATCACTATCATCGCTACCAGCAAGATCTCGATCTCATGCAACAATTGGGCCTGCAATCCTATCGCTTTTCCATCGCGTGGCCACGCATCTTCCCCACCGGGACCGGTACTCTCAACCACAAGGGTTTGGATTTCTACAAATCGCTGGTCGATGGTCTGTTGCAACGCAACATCCGCCCGGTGGCCACGCTCTTTCACTGGGATCTCCCCCAGGCGTTGCAAGATCGCGGCGGCTGGGAAAACCGCGATTCCGCATCATGGTTCGCAGATTACGCCGCCGCCATGTTCGCCGCGCTGGGCGACAAAATTCCGCTCTGGCTCACGCTGAACGAGCCGAAAACCGTCACCCAGGTCGGCTACATCTACGGCGCGCACGCCCCCGGCATCCGCGATCCACAGCGCGCCTATACCGCCCTGCATTACATGCTGATGGGGCATGGCAAAGCCGTGCAAGCCTTCCGCGCCGCGCGCCCGGCCAACGCGCAGATCGGCATCGCGCTGAACCTGGCCCCCGTCTATGCCGCGCCCGGCACAACGAACAACGCCTATTACGTCGGCTTGCAAGACGGCTTCGAGAACCGCCTTTACCTCGATCCGGTGCTGCGCGGCCACTATCCCAACGACATCATTCAGGCGCTGCAAAAACAGGGCATCGACATCCACTACATCCAGAGCGGTGACGAAGCGCTCATGGGGACGCCCATCGACACGCTGGGCGTCAACTATTACAATCCGGTGATCATCGACGACAACGGCAATCACATCACGGCGTATCCCACCACCGAGGCGACCTGGGAGCAGGTGTATCCCGCTGGTCTCACCGATCTGCTGACCCGCCTGAAGCGCGATTACGGCGATCTGCCCCTCGCCATCACCGAGAATGGCCGCCCCTCAACTGACGCCCAGCCCGGCACCACTGTTGACGATCTGGCGCGCATCCAATTCTTGTACAATCATTTCCAGGCATGTGCTCGCGCCATCACCACCGGCGTGCGCGTCACCAGCTATCACGTCTGGTCGTTGCTGGATAACTTCGAGTGGAATCAGGGCTATTCCCAGCGCTGGGGCATCGTTTCCGTCGATTACGCCACCCAGCGCCGCGCCCCCAAGCAAAGCGCCCTCTGGTATCGCCAGGTCATCCAGCACAACGCCGTGCAGCCCGTGCCAGGCGCGTAATATCATGAAAAGAGCCGCAAATTATCCGTGACGTGAGGATTCCAGCCGAAACGAGGAGCAAGGTGAGCACCCAACAAACCGATCTGCGCCAGGTCGCTTCGACGTATGCCGCAACCATTGTGAAGGCCACCAACCAGGAATATCCCAACGCGCTGCGCCACATCATGACCTCGCCGGATGATCGCCCAACCCCGCGACAGATCCACCCGGCTTTCTATGGTTGCTTCGACTGGCATTCCTGCGTCGAAATGCACTGGGCGCTGGTTCGCCTGCTGCGCCTGGTTCCCGACGCGCTCGACCGCGCAACGGTCATGGCGACCCTCAACACCCATCTTCCCCCCCCAGAACCTGCAACAGGAAGCCGCCTACCTGCGGGCACATCCCGGTTTTGAACGTCCCTATGGCTGGGGATGGGCCTTGATGCTGGCGCATGAAGCGGCGGACTGGCAAGACGAAACGGCGCGAGCCTGGGCTGTGGCGCTAACCCCCCTGGCGGAAACGATCACGGACCTCATGCTCGCCTGGCTTCCCAAAGCGACCTATCCCACCAGAGACGGCATGCACAGCAATTCCGCCTTTGGCCTCGCGCGGTCGCTCCCCTGGGCGCGGCACCTGGCCCGTCAGGGCAATCCGCGCTTGCTCGATGCGATCCGCGAAACAGCGCTGCGCTGGTACCAGCACGATGAGAATTATCCGGCAAACTGGGAGCCGAGCGGGGCCGATTTTCTTTCCCCCGCGCTGACCGAAGCCGAATTGATATGCGAACTCTTGGATGAAGAACGTTTTCTCGCCTGGCTGGACACCTTCTTGCCAGGACTTGCTGAGGCCAACCCGCCATCCTTGTTTCAGCCGGCGACGGTCACTGACACAAGCGATGGGCAAATCGCGCACCTGCACGGCCTGAATCTTTACCGCGCCTTCGTCATGCAGCGGCTCAGCCACGCGCTCCCCGCCGGTGATCAGCGCGTCACCATCCTACGCCGATCGGCATCACAACACGCCGCCGCCAGCCTGCCCGTCGTCTCCGGCGGCGATTATATGGTGGAGCATTGGCTGGCCTGCTACGCCGTCCTCTTCCTGACCGCAGACGCCTAACCGCCGATCATCGACATCGTGCGCGCCGTGCGCTTGAAGCGTTTGTCGCCGATGTAATGCTTCAACTCTTTGCGCGACACCGCCTCACGGATCGCCGCCGCCAGATCCGCGTCGCTGCCCCCGCCGCGCACGATGGCGCGCAGATCGGTCTCATCCTGCGAGAACAGGCACGTGCGCAGCCCGCCCTCAGCGGTCAGGCGGATGCGGTCGCACGACGCGCAGAACGGCTCGCTGACCGGATTAATGAAACCCACCTCGCCCACGCCGTCGGGGAAGCGATAGCGCCGCGCCGTCTCAGACGCGTCGCCATCCGTGATGCGCGTCATCGGTCCATATTCCGCTTCGATGATGCGCAAAATCTCCCCACCCGTCAGAATATCTTCCTTGCGCCAGATCTGATCGGCATCCAGCGGCATAAACTCGATCCAGCGCACGACATACGGCTTGCGGCGGGCCAGCGCGGCGAAATCCAGCACTTCCTCTTCCGTAAAGCCCTTCATCGCGACGGCGTTGATCTTAATAGGATGAATCTGCGGATACGCTTCCAGCGCCTCAAGCCCGGCCAGCACGCTCGCCAGCGCGTCGCGCCGTGTCAACTGGAAAAACTTATGGGGAATGAGGGTATCCAGGCTGACGTTGATGCGCGTCAGGCCCGCTTCCGCCAGGGGACCCACCAGTTGCGGCAGCCGCGTGCCGTTCGTCGTCAGGCTCAGCGAGCGCAACCCCGGCAATTCGTGCAGCATGCGCACCAGCACCGGCACGTCGCGCCGCACCAGCGGCTCGCCACCCGTCAGGCGAATCTGCTCCACCCCCATGCCCACCGCCACGCGAGCGATGCGCGTGATCTCTTCATAGGTCAAGATCTCGCTCTTGGGCAGCCAGGGCAACCCTTCCGCCGGCATGCAATACACACAGCGGAAATTGCACTTATCGGTGATGGAGATGCGCATATTCTTGATGCGCCGGCCATAACTATCAATGAGTG
>JAJPKG010000336.1 GCA_021323815.1 Pseudomonadota bacterium | reverse complement strand
GCGAGAAGCTGCCCCTGGCCGTGCGCGCCGCCGGAGCCATCCTCTCCTACCTGCAACTGACGCAACGCGACGCGCTGGACCAACTGGTCTCGCTCAGCACCTATGCCATCGACCGCTATATGATCCTCGACGCTTACACGCGCCGTAATCTGGAGCTATTCGAGAGCGGGCGCGAGCGGGCGACACGCGGATCGCTCATCTGGGTGCTGGATCAGACGCAGACACCGATGGGCAGCCGCCTGCTGCGCCGCTGGCTGGGCCAGCCGCTGCTGGATGTTGCCGCGCTCCAGCAACGGCAAGACGCCGTCGAATTGCTGGTCAACAATCCGCTGGAACGTGCCAAACTGGCAGGGGCGCTGAAGAAGGCCGGCGACCTGGAACGGCTGGCGAACCGCGTGCTGCAACGCATCGCCACGCCGCGCGATCTGGTGGCACTGGCGGCGGGCCTGCGCGCGGTGGAAGCGCTGGTGGCCGCTGAGAGCGAAATCCCCCTGACGGCGCTGGTGGGGCAGCCGGTGGATGCCTGCGCCGATGTCGCGGCCATCATCGAATCAGCAATAGTCGATGCCCCGCCGATCCTCATCACCGAGGGCGGCATCATCCGCCCCGGCTATGCCGCTGAACTCGATGACATCCACGAAAAGTCGAAGGGGGCGCGGGAATGGATCGCCGCGCTGGAAAGCCAGGAACGCAAGCGCACCGGCATCCAGAATCTCAAAGTCAGCTTTAACAAGGTCTTCGGCTATTTCATTGAAGTCACCAGCGCCAACCTCGCCAAGGTGCCGTCGGACTACATCCGCAAGCAGACGGTGGCGAACGGCGAGCGCTACATCACGCCCGCGCTGAAAGAGTATGAGGCGCTGGTGCTCAACGCGCAGGAACGTTCCACCAAACTGGAATACGAGTTGTTCACTAAGCTGCGGGGCGATCTGGCGACGTTTCATGCCGAGCGCATCGTGGAAACAGCGCGCAGCATCGCCATGCTGGATGTGCTGGTGGCGCTGGCCGAGGTGGCCGAGCGCAACAACTACACCCGCCCGACCCTGGATGACGGCACGCGCATCCACATCGTCGCGGGGCGGCACCCGGTCATCGAGCAGACGCAGCGCGAGCATCCCTTTGTGCCGAATGATATCGATCTCGACAGCGGCGACGCGCAGATCATGCTCATCACGGGGCCGAACATGGCGGGCAAATCGACCATCATGCGCCAGACGGCATTGATCGTGTTGCTGGCGCAGATCGGCTCGTTCGTTCCGGCGGAAGCGGCGCACATCGGGCTGGTGGATCGCATCTTCACGCGCATCGGCGCGCAGGATGACCTGGCGACCGGGCAATCGACCTTCATGGTGGAGATGATCGAGACGGCGAACATCCTGCGCCACGCCACAACCCGCAGCCTGGTGGTGCTGGATGAGATCGGGCGCGGCACCAGCACCTATGACGGCCTGGCCATCGCTCGCGCCATCGTGGAATATCTGCATCAGCATCCCCGCTGCGGCGCGAAGACGCTTTTCGCCACGCACTATCACGAATTGGTCGAGGTGGCGCGCCAGTTGCCCCACGTGCGCCCCTTCACCATCGCCGTGACGGAAGAAGATGGCCACGTGGTCTTCCTGCGCACCCTCGTCCCCGGCGGCGCGGATCGCTCCTACGGCGTCCACGTGGCACAACTCGCCGGCATCCCGCGCCAGGTGATCCGCCGCGCCGAGGAGATTTTGGCGGATCTGGAAAAGCACGGCGACGGCACCAATCGCAAGCGCGCCATGCGCGAACCCGCCCCCCAGCGCGAGCCGGCGACGATCCAGATGTCGCTTTTCACCCCACCCGCCGCGCCAGATCCCGTCGTGGAGCAACTGCGCGACCTGCCGGTGGAAGAGATGACCCCGCTGGAGGCGCTGCAACTGCTGTATCGCCTGCGCAGCGAGGTCAAGGAACGGCAAGGGTAGAGGCGGCTCAGCGGGCCGGCATGGAATGCCCTCCTATTGCTGGAAGCCGGCCACCACGCGAGCGTAGCGGTCGGCCAGCGCCTGGGCCTGGTCGTGCGTGCGCGCCTCGGCGAAGATGGTGAAGATCGGGCGGTCGGCATCGGGCAGCACCAGCACCCAATCGTTCTTGCCGCTCTGGATTCTCACCCCATCGGCGGCATGCGAATCGCGATAGTTTTCGCTGAGCAGGCGCATCACCTTACCCTTATATTCCCAGGGGCAATCGACAAACTTGCGCACCTGATAGAGTGTGGGCAGGTCGTTGACGAGATCCGACAGCTTCACGTCGAATTTCGCCAGCAGTTCCAGCAGCTTGGCCAGCGAGAAGAGCGCGTCGAACGCGGGATGCAACGAGGGGAAGACGAAACCGCCGGTCGCGTCGCCCGCCAGCACCACGCCCTGTTGCGTCGCCGTCGAGGTCAACACCTGTTGCGACACCCCCACGCGCTTCACCTGGCCTTTGGCCCGCGCCGCCACCTGCTCCACCACGTTCGAGGCGATCACCGGCACGGCCACCGTCGCGCCGGGATTAGCGCGCAGCAGCAATTCCGTCATCACGCCCAGCAACTCATTGTTGTCGAGCAAGCGGCCCTGCTCGTCCACGACGAAGAGTTTTTCGCAACTGGTATCCATGCTGATGCCCAGGTTCGCAGCCAGGGTCTTGGTGATGCTGGCCAACCGCTGGCGGTCGCGGGTGATGTCATCAATCGAGCGGGAATAGCGCGACTCATCCATCGTGGAGTTGATGGCGATGACTTCGCAGCCGAGCTGGTTGAAGATGGGGGCCAGCACGCTCACGCCGCTGCCGTGACCATAGTCCACCACCAACTGATAGTGCCGGTTGCGGATCGCTTTCACGTCCAGCGCCTTCAGGTAGGCGTCGGTATACCGCTCCACGACGGCGGGGGCATATTCGATCTCGCCGATCTCGTCCAGATAGACGCGGCGGAAGTCCTCGCGGAAATACATGTTCTCGATCTTGCGCTCGGCGGCTTTCGAGATATCCATGCCGTTCTGATCGAAGAATTTGATATCCACCGTGCGCGGGTCGTTGGGAGCCAGGCGGATATGCACGCCGCCGACGGCATCGGTGGTGCGCACATAGAAGCGGGCGACGGGCAACGGCACCGTTTCAAGATCATGCACATTGACGCCCGCGGAAGGCAGGCCGGCGATCATCGCGCGCTTGATCATGCGCGGGGTGCGGTGCGCGTCGCGGTTGACGCAGACGCGCGTGCCTTTCTTCAAGACCGCGCCATAGGCCGCTCCCAGCTTGGCAGCGAACTCCGGCGTGATATCAATATTCACCAGGCCGGTGACACCGAAGCGGCCAAAGAGCGTGCGTCGCCCCTGGTTGCCCCACACGATGCTGCTGGTGACCACCGCGCCGTTCTCGATGGCTTTCTTCGGCCAGATCTTCACGCCCGGCTGGATGATGGCGCTCTCATCAATGAGGCAATCATCGCCGACGACCGCACCCTCGAAGAGCACCGCTTTGGTCTTGATGCTGGTGTGCGAGCCGACGATGCTGCCGCGCAACTCCGCGAACTCGCCCACATACGAGCTATTCCAGATGCAACTGCGGTCCACTTTGGCATGCGCGTCGATGATGGAATAATTGCCGATGGTGCAGGGGCCGTGAATCTGCGCGCCGGAAAGGACGCGCGCGCTCTGCCCCAGATAGACGGGGCCGAAGATCTGCGCATCCTCGCCAATTTCCACGCCCTGTTCCACCCAGATGTCACCGCCGATGTTGTGGCCGGGAATCTTCACCTGCACGTTGCCTTGCAGCGCGTCGGCGTTGGCACGCATATATTCGCTCAGGTTGCCGACATCGCACCAATAGCCGTCGGCGATGTAGCCATAGAGCGGGTCGCCGTTTTTCAGCAAGATCGGGAAGAGATCGTTGCTGAAATCGAAGACGATGTCGCGCTCGAAATAGTCGAAGATCTTGGGATCAAGCACGTAGATGCCGGTGTTGATGGTGTCGCTGAAGACCTGCGCCCAGCTTGGTTTTTCTAGGAATTGGGTGATGTGGCCCTCATCGTCGGTGATGATGACGCCATATTCCAGCGGGTTGGCCACATGCGCCAGCGTCAGGGTCGCCATCGCCTGCTTTTCGCGGTGAAATTCGATGATCTTGGTCAGGTTGAAATCGGTCAGGGCGTCGCCGCTGATGACCAGGAACGGCTCATCGCGCAGCCAATCTTCGGCCAGCTTCACGCTGCCGGCGGTGCCCAGCGGCGATTCCTCGCGGGAATAGCGGATGCGCATGCCGAACTGCGATCCGTCGCCGAAATAATCTTCGATGTTGCTGGCGAGATATTGCACCGTCATGACAACATCGGTGATGTTGTGTTCTTTAAGCAAATTGAGGATGTGTTCCGCAACAGGTCGCCCGACGATGGGGACCATTGGTTTAGGGCGAGCAATCGTGAGGGGACGCAACCGCGAACCCTCTCCGCCGGCCATCACCACTGCTTTCATGGGAGAGCGCACCTTCCTTCAACCGGCATATACCTCTGCGGCGCATGCGGCATGCCACACACGGCAGTTTGGTCAGCACTATCTGCGGGAAAAACAAAAAGGGATCATATTCCATTGTATCACGCCTATGTTAAATGGGCCGATCGTGCTATGATGGGCGCATGGCTGATATCACCCATGTTTCTGCGGCTGAGCCGACTGCACGGCAAGTGCAATTCTTTCCATCGCTGGGAAAGATGCTCAGTCCTAGCATCAATCTTGTTGATTGGGCCATAAGAAAAGTTTGGAAGCAAACTCTGGATTATCATTATACTGTAGTGATAGTTTTCCCTGCTCTATGAGATGCGTGCGATTTTTCGTGCGATTTTTCAGGTATGTTCCACCAACCAGGGCTAATGCCCCTGCACGCCGCGCCAATGCGTGCTATAATCAGGATGAAGCACTAGGTGGATTTCCACTACTAAGGAGCACATCCGCATGTCCGCGCAATCGAATCCGGGCAAGAGGGGCGGGTTCGTCCGCCCGCAAACGCCCGCGGAATACATCGCCGGGCAGCAAGAGGCGCAGGTCGTGCTGACGAGCCTGGCCGACATGCTGACATGGGCGCAGAACTGGGCGCGCAGCCGGTCCATCTGGCCGCTTGGCTATGGGCTGGCGTGCTGCGCCATCGAGATGATGGCGGCGGCCCAAGCCCACTATGACCTCTCACGCTGGGGATCTGAGGTCTTTCGTTCCAGCCCGCGCCAGGCGGATCTGATGATCGTCGCCGGCACGGTGTGCGTCAAGATGGCACCGCGCCTGGTGCGCCTGTGGGAGCAGATGCCCGATCCCAAGTGGGTGCTGTCGATGGGCCAGTGCGCGAATTCCGG
>JAJPKG010000244.1 GCA_021323815.1 Pseudomonadota bacterium | reverse complement strand
GATCGGCGGAGGTACATACAACACCGCAGCGGGTTATTGCGCGGCCGTCCCGGGTGGTGCGGCGAACACGGCCGATGCGAATTATTCCATCGCAAGCGGCATATGGGCCCATACACATGGCCGTTACGGCAGCCGCATTCATTCCAGCGGCAATTTCAGCGCGCCGGGAGATTGCCAGAAGGGCGACACTGTTCTGCGTGCGGTCACTACGGATGCTTCGTTAACCCGCGCGACCGCCGACGGTTATACGCCGAACGGCAGCAATACCATACCATTACAGCCCAATTCAGCCATGACCTGCCGCATTCGTGCGATCGCACGAGATGCATACGGAAACTCCGCTTACTTCATTTCCTCGGATGTACTCGTTGCTCGCGGGGCGTCGCCGTCGGCTACCTATATGGCGGGCGGCAATATTTCTCTTTCACCCGCACATGTGATCGGCACGGTGAATGGGTGGGGTGTCTATCTGATGGCGGATCAGTACTGGGGCAGCGTTGCTGTCTTCGTCACTGGCGCAAATGGGGAGACCATTCACTGGCAGGTGGATGTCGAATTCCTTGAGGTGGTGTAGGCGCGGCGAGGGATCCGAAGTGGACGATTCGCCGCAGCCAGGCTTCCGCTGGGACGGCACCGTCAGCGCCGGAAACGTGTTGACCACGCTCTCCATGGCCGTGGCGCTGATCGTCTGGGGCGTACGGCTGGAGGCGCGCGTGGATGCCGAGGCCGTACTGCGTCAGCGCTTCGAAACGACGACCATGCAGGCGATCCGTGATCTGAAAGCCGATCAGGGCACGGCGGTGGCGGAAATCGAGTCACGCCTGAACGAGGAGGCTGCCACGCGCCGGTCCGACGATGCCGAGGTGAAGGCTTCGCTGCGAAATATCGATGACCGGCTGACGGCCGTATTGCTGGCGCTGACCGCACCGGACAGACACGCATCGATGAACGGGGAGCGTCCATGAGTACGTTCGACGACGCCTTTGCCGTTGTTCTGGGCAATGAAGGTGGCTATACGGACAATCCTGCCGACCCTGGAAACTGGACCAGCGGGCATTGTGGAACGGGGCAGTGCCGCGGCACCAATTGGGGAATAAGCGCTGCCGCTTACCCCAACCTGGACATCCGGACGCTGACGCAGGCGGATGTTGCCGCAATCTATCGCCGGGACTACTGGGAACCGGTCGCGGGCGATCATCTGCCAGCCCCCCTGGCGCTGTTGGCCTTTGATGCTGCCGTAAACAACGGCGTCAGTCGTGCTGCGCGCTGGCTGCAGGCCGCGCTGGGTGTTGCGCAGGATGGCGAAATCGGACCGAAGACACTGGCGGCGCTGGCGGCACGGGCTGGCGACGGTGCCACGCTTTGCGCCGAATTCCTCGCCCTGCGTCTGATCTTCATGGCTGCCCTGCCAACCTGGTCACGTTTCGGGGCTGGCTGGGCACGCCGACTCTGCCATCTGCCATTCGAGGCGATGACGTTTACCTCCTCCGGCCCTGAACAAGCGGAGCAATAATGCGCGCCGATCTGCTGCACGTTGTCACCTGCGTCGCGAATCCGATCCGTTGGGCATCGCGGGAACGGTTGTACCGCGATTTTGCCAGCCATATGCTGGAAAGCGGTGTACATCTGACAACCGTTGAATGTGCCTATGGAGACCGCCCATTCGCCCTGACCGACATTCCGGGAGTGAACCACATCCCGGTACGGGCACGATCGCTGTTGTGGACAAAGGAGAACCTGCTCAATATCGGCATCGCACGCCTGCCGGCGGACTGGAAATACGTGGCTTGGGTTGATGCCGATATCCACTTCCGCAACCCAGGCTGGGCAGCGGAAACGATCGAGGCGCTGCAGCAGTACGACATCGTGCAGCCCTGGAGCGATTGCTATGACCTGGGGCCACATGATGACCACCTGCAGGTGCATCGCAGTTTTTGCCGCCTGTGGCATGATCGAAAGCCGATCGTGCCGTCTGGCCGGATCGGCTATGCGTTCGCGCATCCGGGCTATGCCTGGGCCGCCACACGGCAGGCGCTGAACTGGGTGGGGGGCCTGGTCGAGACGGCAGCGCTGGGTGCGGCCGATCACCACATGGCGCTGGCACTTGTCGGGCGTGTGCGGGAAAGCGTGCCCGGTGGCATCGCCCCAGGCTATCTCTCCCCGCTGCTGCTTTGGCAGGAGCGTGCCGCCCATCACGTCTGCGGCAATATCGGCTACGTTCCCGGTACCATCGAACATGCCTGGCATGGATCGAAAGACCGCAGGCGCTATGTCGATCGCTGGGATGTCCTGGTGCGCCACCGCTTCGACCCGACGACAGATCTGAAGCGCAACACGGATGGCGTATTCGAGTTGGCTGGCAACAAACCGGAACTGCGTCGTGACATCGACGCCTATTTCCGCCAGCGCGATGAAGACAGCAACACCCTGAATTGAAAAGGAGGCGCCGATGGGTGCCCTGATTCCGCTTGCCCTCAGCCTGGCGCCCGAGATCGGTCGCTGGCTGTTCGGTGCCAAGGCCACGGCGACGACCGCGGCGGTCACGCAGGTGGTCCAGGCGGTGACCGGCACCGCAGATGCCGACGCTGCCGCCGCGGTGGTGGCGCGTGATCCGCAGGCAGCGGCCGAGCTTCGGCTGAAACTGGCCCAGCTTGCCGCCGATGCCGCACAGCAGGAGCGGCAAGCCGAACTGGATGATCTGGCCGCCCACCTGAAGGACACGGCGGATGCGCGGGCGCAGACCGTGGCTTTGGCGAATGCGAAAAGCGTCATCGCCTTCGG
>JAJPKG010000394.1 GCA_021323815.1 Pseudomonadota bacterium | reverse complement strand
GATGGCTTCGCTATCTGCATGGTTGACTTTGCAGCCTAAGGTATGCACGCTGAAGGTGCGTTGTGGTGGAGCATCCTGCCTGGCATGCGTCGTCATCGTCTTGTGTTCACCGGCCTCCTAAAAAAAATCCGCGCCCACGACACCGCTCATGGATACATCGTTCCGGTACCGCGTCCGCTGCATCAGATTATGCGGCAGAATGGCATGTGTGATCAAGATACTAGCCGAAGATAGGTATGCTGTGTGCTATGATCTGAGGCGAAACAAAGCATATCAACCGTTCAGGTTCACATAAGGACACACGATGAGACGACTGAGCATGATGATGAGCGCGGCGTTGCTGGCACTGGCCGTGCTGCTGGCAGCTTGCAGCCTGCCGGGGCAAGGCAACAGCAGCGCGAGCGTGAGCGGCAGCAGCAGCGCCGCCCCCACTCCCACCCCTTCAGCGACGCCGACGCTGCCGATTGGCGATTATGCGTTTTTGCGAAATGGCGACATCTGGGCGCACACGGGCGGAGCGCCGTCACATGCCCTCACCCAACTGCACTTGAGCGCGGTGAACGCGCTGTGGGGCGCGCCGGTCTGGTCGGTGGATCACAAAACGCTGGCCTTCGCGTTGAACGCGCCGCCCCTCGCGCCGGGCTATCCCGCGCTCGGCCAATCCGCGCCCGACCCCGCGCAAGACACTGGCACGCTCTTCACGGTGGATGTCGCCAGCGGCAAGCTGACTGCCATCACCAATTCCGGCGGAGCGGTGCCGCTGCAAGGCCAGCACATCGCCTGGTATACCGACAGCAGCAACACGGCGAACCTGTTGTTCACCCGCGCCGGCACCGTGCAAGAACTTCAGCCCAGCGCCACGAATCCCACCACCACCGTGCTGAGCGGGCCGCAGAACGTGTGGGAGATCGCAGTGCGCGGCAATACCCTTTTCTATTCTACGGTGATCAATATCTCATCCACCGGCGACGGGTTCGCGCAGTTGCACGCCTATGATCTGACAACGAAAAAAGATCGCGTGATCGCCCCGCTCGGTCCGGTGAGGTTGCCCCCTGCGGCGTGCAACGGCTTAATCTGCCTGCCCGACAAAAATACCCCCGCTGTGTCCTATCCCTGGGCGGTGAGCGCGGACGGTTCGGTGATCGTCTATGCGCAGGGGCCGCAAGAAACGCCGCTTCCCACCAAGAAAGCGACACCCGTCCCGATCAGCACGCCCGTTCCGGGGACAATCACCGGCTTTTTTGCTGTCACCGGCACGGCCAAGCCTAAGCAGATCTTCAAGGGGATCTCGCTTCCGGCGGGGGAAACGCAATTTCGCCTGGGCATTTCGCCGGATGGCAAGATGGCGGCGCTGAGCGTAGCCGACACGAAATATGCGCCCTTTGGTCCCTATGTGCAGTCGCTTGCCGGCGGGGCACCGCAAAACCTGAGCGGCAATGGCCTCATCGCCACCGGCACGCCCGCCTGGTCGCCGGATAACGCCGGCTTCGTGCTGACCACGGTTCCCTCGCTCACCGGCATGCAGACGCCCAGCCTGACGGTCTATTATCCCAACGGTCAGACCGCGCAACTGGAACTAAACGCCACCGACATGGCGTGGGGCATGTGATCAACCTCTAGATTTCACCAACCGTCGATATCGAGATTCTGCGAGAAGCGCTGCGATTCCATCAAACGCTGATAGGTGACGATGGCGCGCTGCACGCGGCTGATGGTGATCTCCAGTGTGGTCAGATACGCCTGAATCTCTTGCACCGCCTCGCGCTGCGTCTCCACGCGGGCGTGATTGCGCGAACTCTTGCGGCGCGTGCGGGGGTGCTCGATCACTTGCTGCAAGCGGCGGCGCGTGGTTGCCATCTGCACCTGCAACTGCGGCAGCAGTTCCTGCAATTTTTCCAACCGTGCGGGCGTCATGGGGTCGTTCAGCGAGCGCAGCACTTCTTTTAGATCCATCGCGACCACCTCAGATTACGTATCAACCTGATATCCTCTATCTCTTTATCGGGCGACGAGGAAGAGAACATGATGATGAAATTTTTGGGGGATAGGGAATTGCATAGGTTGCCGGGAACACGGATCATGCATGGCAGGCCTGCCGGGGAATAGGGAGCAGCTCGTCTCGTCGCGGCACGGGAACCCTCCTCCGCTCATCGGATTCGTTTCCTTCGGTGTGGTCGCCTTCCCCGGCTCGGAAAAAACACGCCGTTCGGGATGATATAAAACAGTGCGAGCGGATAGCATGATTTATCACCTGTTGCGCATTTTCCCCCTTGCCACTAGCCCGGATGGGCGTCCTTTTCGAGCCGGAGAGATATTCTCTCCGGCGGGCCTATCACGCATGAGGCGATGATCACGCGTGGCACGCGTAAAGCTGCTGGCTGAAGCCGCCGCTGAAACTCCTGCCACCCACGCCAGGGAATGGGAAGGATGGAGATTCCGCGTTTCCAGCAGGTGGAGCGAAGCCTCCAAACGGAGAGCCGGAAAAGGCAGTGGTGCTGCCGCCCCATTGCGCCGCTGGAACGACCGTGCAGTTCTTCTGAATCCAGGCGACGACGGCGGTGTTGCTGTTTGCGCGACCGCCGAAGCTGGGGAATGCGCCGCTCCGGCCTTCTTCGGCAGAGTTGCCGCCAAAACCGGGGAAGCCGGGGAACCCACCGAAGCGCCGCCCACCGCGACCGGCACCTTGCAGCAACACATAGCGCACCTGGCCGCTGGCGACCAGTTTCGCAAACTCATCAGCCGTCAGAATGGGATCGGTGCCGCTGAAACCGCCGATGGCCATGACGGGATCGCCGGTGGCAATGATGATCGGCGCGGCAGAGTTCGCGTTGAGCGTGGCGACCAGATATTTCGCGCCGTCGCGGTGTGCTTGCAGATAAGCGAGCATTTGTGCTGGCACCTGCTGCGCGTCAAGACCGCCGAAATTTTGCGACGCCACGCGAAACGTGTAGCCATCCAGATTCAGCGTGCGGATGGGACTGGGGCCGGCGGAGGGCAGCATCCCTTGCACGGTGCCGGCGGTGGCTGCCGTCCACACGGCGGGGGCCAGCAACAGCGCGGCGACACCTGCGCCGGCAAGGGCGAGGACGGCACCACCGGGCAGGTGCAGGGCGTCAAGCTGGGGCAGGCGCAGCGCCAGGGCGACATTCGCGCGTTGCGCCCAGGCAGGGACGCGCGGCAGATTCAGCAGGCGCACCCACGCCAGAGCCAGCGCGGCGAGCAGGCCGATCAGCACTACCAGCGGCGCAAGCCAGGGATATTGCACCCCATAGGGTGCCAGCAAATGCGCTTGCACCAGCGCGGTGAGGGCGATGGCGCAGGGCAACAGCCAGCCACGCCAGTCCGCTGTGCGATAGAGCGACCACAGGCGCACGACGCCGATGGCGGCCAGCGCGGCAATGGCCGGTGCCATGATGCTGAGATAATACGCGTGGAAGAAACCTGCCACACTGAAAAACGAGGCGCAGGTGAGCAGCCATACGCTCCACATCAGCCACGCGGAATCTTGCGGGGTCGGACGCATGGCAACGAGGTCATGCCACAGGCCCCGCAGCTCGCCTTTACCGTCATCGGTGTGCTGCGCGCGGGCAATGACGGCGCGACCTGTGCGTTCCAGCACGGGCCATGCGACGGCCAACAGCGCCAGCAACACCAGGGGCAACAGCCAGCTCGCCTGGGTTCCCAATGCCTCATTGAAAAGACGCAACGGTCCTGGGGTGCCGGTTTCGCCCGCGAAAAAGCCCGCGCCAACATCCACCGTGCCCCTGGGCCGCGCCCCTCCATGCCCAAAGACGCCCAGCAGCCGCTGGATGCCATTATAGCCAAAAGCCAGCTCAATCTCGGAATTGGTGGAACTGGATCCCACATAGGGGCGCTGCGAGGCCGGAATGGCATCCACGATGCCCACCCACAGGAAGGTGGTGGCCAGCAACACGACGCCGGCCAGCGCCAGATGGCCGAAACGTTGCCGCCATGAGCGCGGCGCACCCACAAGATACATCAGCGCGAAGGCGGGAACAACCAGATAGGCTTCCAGCATCTTGACGTTGAAGCCCAGCCCCACCAGCGCAGCGCACGCCAGCAGCCAGCGCCATGAACCGCGCTCCGTTGCCAGGCTGGCTGCCCACGCCGCCGCCAGCACGCACAGCACCAAAATGGCGTCAACGGTATTGTCGCGGTTGACAGCGGTGTTCACCGGCGAGAGCGCCAGCGCCAGCGCGGCCAGCAGTCCCGTCACATCACCGAAAAGACGGCGCACCAGATGGAACAGCAGCGCCACCGACACCACGCCTGCGATGGCTTCCGGCACCAACAGGCTCAGCCCGCTGAAGCCGAAGATCTTGGCGAAGATCGCCTGAATCCACAGCGCGACGGGAGGTTTATCGACGGTGACGAAGCCGCCGGGATCGAAGGCAACGAAGAAGAAATTGTGCCAGCTTTGCGTCATACTTTTGACGGCGGCTGCGTAATAGAGATTGCCATAGCCGTTGCGGCTCAGATTCACAAAATTTGCCAGCGCGGCGACAAGCAGCACAGCGCTCAGGCCGACGCGTGCGCGCAACACGTCTTGCTCCGCCCTGGCGGCCTGGGTGCGCGCGGGAAACAACAACGAAGGGATCTGCATGTTCGGGAACACGCCTCATTTCACATGGAGTGATGGTCCATCAGTGACGAAGATACCAACGCTGGATTGAAAAATGATTGGAAGCATGCCGCAAGCTGTAAAATCCCTGTAAAGAAGCTTGCGGCATAGGGGTTTCTCATGATTTTCCAATGTTTGCGCGATAGAGATCACCTGAGAAGAATGTCATTCACGCTCAACCGCTGGATCGCGTGGGTGAGAGGGGTGCAGAAACCATGCACATTTTGATCATCGAAGACGAACGACGGCTGGCAACGGTGCTACAACGCGTGTTGAGCGAGGAACATCACACGGTGGATGTAGCCTTTGACGGCACAACCGGCCTTGAACGCGCGGCGAGCGCGGGGTATGATTTGATTATCCTGGATCTCATGTTGCCGGGCATCGAAGGGATGGAACTCTGCAAGGCGCTGCGGGCATCGCAGGTGCAGACACCGATCTTGATGCTGACGGCGCGCGGCGCGGTGGAAGATCGCGTGGCGGGTCTGCAAGCAGGGGCGGATGATTATCTGGTGAAGCCTTTCGCGATGGCGGAATTGCTGGCGCGTGTGGCGGCGCTGCTGCGACGAGGGCGCTCGGTAGATTCCTCGCAGACCATCCAGGTGGGCGATCTGACGCTGGATCTGTTGCGGCGCGAAGCGCGGCGCGGCGACCGCATCATTGAGCTGACGGTGAAAGAGTTCGCGCTGTTGGAATATCTGATGCGTCATCCAGGGCAGGTGCTGACGCGCTCGCAGATCTTAGATCATGTGTGGCGCTATGACTCAGAGAATGTCTCGAACGTTGTCGATATCTACATTCACTACCTGCGCGATAAGATCGACCGGGGATTCGCGCATCCGTTGATCAAGACGGTACGCGGCGTGGGCTATCGCATCCAGGCGTAGGGGCGATGGCATGCCTCGCCCGTCATGAAAGGCCGGGGCTATATGATAATGCAATTGCAGGCGTGGCGGCGGCGCGTGCTGGGCGCGGATGGTGGCCACGACGCAGCCGGCGGCCTTTTTCGCGGCATCCGTCGCCGGCTGACGCTGTGGTATGCCGGAGTGCTGGCGGCGGTGCTGCTGCTGGCGGGCATCATCATCTATAACGGCACGCAGCGAATCGTCACTGCGCACACCACCCAGGCGTTGCAAGATACCGCGCAACATTTAAAGATAGGCTGGTTGAAAAATTTCGATGATCCCATCCCCCATTTTTGCAACGGGCCGGGCTTCACCGACGCGCCATATATCGCCTGTTTCGGGCCGGACGGCACCTTGCTCAATTTCACGTATCCTGTTTCCGTGGCCCCTGGTTTCATCAGCGAAAATCTGGTGAAATCCGCGCTGGCAAACGGCAGCGCGACGGATATCGTCACCACCGGCGGTGATACCATCGAGCGCTACGCGGTGGTGGTGACCGATCCGCAGTCGCACGCGACGCTGGGGGTGCTGGAAGCGGGCGTTTCGGTGGCGGGCGAGATGCGGGCGGAACAAACGCTGCTGACGGTGCTGAT
>JAJPKG010000445.1 GCA_021323815.1 Pseudomonadota bacterium | reverse complement strand
GCTGGGCCAGGCCGAGGCGAACGCGGCGTTGGGCGATCTGCACCTGCAACGCTCACAACTGGTGGAAGCCATCACCGTGCTGGAGCGCGCCAAGCGCACCTTCCGTGCCCTGAAAGAGCGGGTGGGCTACGCGCGTTCCACCGAAAAACTGGGCGAGGCGCACCTGCGCCGCTCGAATCTGCGCAAGGCGCACGAACAATTCACCGAGGCGCGCAGCCTGGCGCAAGAGATGGCGAGCGCGCCGGCAGAGGCGCAGGCGGTCTTTGGTCTGGCCGAGGTCGCTCGTTCTCGTGGCAATGCTGGTGAGGCTGAGGAGCTTTACAATGATGCCCGGTTGCGTTTCCAGCACCAGGGCAATTTCGGCGGCGAAGGGGCGGCGCTGCTGGGGTTGGCGCGCATCCTGGCTGCCGACGCGCTCTATGATGAGGCCCGCGCGCGGTTGAATGAAGCGCAGGGCAAGCTGGAGATCGGGCGCATTGCGGAAGGCACGACCTGGCTGGCGCTCGTCCGCGCTGAGATCGCGTTGGATCTCAATCTGCCGGAAGTGGCAAAGGTGCAGATTGCGACCGCCGAAAAGACGGCGGAGGCGACGGGCGATCTGGCCGCGCAGGCCGACGCGCTGCTGTGGCGCGCCGAGTTGGCGTTGCGCTCAGACCAACTGGACGAAGCCGTTGCGCTCTTTAACCGCGCCGCGGAGCGTTACCGCGCCGCCGAAAATCGCGTGGGCGAGGGGCTGGCGCGAGTTGGCTTGGGCCGCGTGCTGGTGGAACGCGAGTTGTGGGAAGAAGGCATCAGCGCGCTGGAAGAGATGCTGCCGCGCTTCCGCGAGACCGAGCAGCGGGCTGCCCTGGCGCTGACGTATCTGGCTATTGCGCAGGGGCGGCGCGGGCGCGAGGAATATGACATCGCCCTGCGCGCTTTCACCGACGCGCGCGATCTGGCTGCTGCGACGCGGCACCGCTGGCTGGAAGCCCAGGCGCAGCACGGCCTGGCCCGCGTGGCGCTGGATAACGAGGATTTCGCCCACGCCCAGCCGGCGTTTGATGAGGCGATGCGCATCGTCGGCGAGATCGCCGGGCGGCTGAGCGACCGCAATGAGCGCGGGGCGTATCTGGAAAGCATGATGCCCCTCTTCGCCGAAGCGGCCTTCACGGCGGTGCGCGCCGACCAGCCGGACCGCGCCGGGGAGATCGTGCGCGGCTATGCCGCCGAGGCGAACAAGTCTGGCAAAGCGGCCATCTCCGACGCGCTCAGGCAATTCGAGGACGTGCTGAACCGCGCCGCCAAAGAGTCTGACGACAAAGCCTTCGCGGATGTGCTCAAAACGCAGGCCAAGCGCCTCAGCGATCTGCGGCGGTTGGCGCGGTAGATGATGAGAGACCAATCGTTTTCATTGGTCTCCTCGAAGAATAGGGTAAAAATCACATGAGCATCGAGGCCGAGACGCAGGAACCACGCACGCGTGCAAGCCTGGCAACGGATCTGCGCGCGCTGGGGTTGGAGCCGGGGATGATTGTCATCCTGCACTCGTCGCTGTCCAGCCTGGGATGGGTCTGCGGCGGAGCGGTCGCAGTGGTGCAGGCGCTGCTGGACGTACTGACGCCTGCTGGAACACTGGTGGTGCCAACCCAGACAACGGTGAACTCCGATCCTGAATATTGGACAAATCCGCCGGTGCCGGAAAGCTGGTGGCCCATCATCCGTGCCAACCTGCCCGCGTTTGATCCGCGCCTGACGCCATCGGAGCATATGGGCGTCATCGCGGAACTGGTGCGCACCTGGCCGGGCAGCGTGCGCAGCGATCACCCTGCCGTCTCGTTTGCGGCGGTGGGGCGCGATGCCGAATGGCTGATGGCTGAGCACGCGCTGGATTTCGGGCTGAGCGAAACGTCACCGCTGCGGCGCATCGCTGATTGTGGGGGTTACATCCTGCTGCTGGGGGTGGGTCACGACTCGAATACCTCGCTGCACCTGGCGCAATACCGCGTGCCGGCCTGTGCGGCGCTGTTGCAGCGGGGCGCAGCGCGTTTCGAGAACGGCCAGCGCGTCTGGCGTGAATATCAGGATATCGACCTTACCACCGAGGATTTCCCTGAGATCGGCGCAGCCTTCGAGGCATTGCACCCGTTTCGCATCGGTCAGGTCGGCTCGGCCACCGCCAAACTGCTCTCGCAACCCGCGATGGTCGCTTTCGCCGAAGCCTGGCTGCGCCGGAAATACGAATGAGGAGCATCAGCAATGGATGAATCGTCAATGAACGGAGCGGGACGCGATGAGGCAGCATTGTTGCGCGAGATGATGCGCCGCCTTCTGTGTTCAGAAATGATCGGGATGATACCGGCGACGGTGCTGGAGATTGTGCCGGGTGGATTGCCAACAACAAGGACACTGCCATTTATTCCACAATTGCCCTTACAACATATGTTGATTGGCAGCGTGGTGAAAGAACTGAACTTTCCCGAACTGGAAAAACCATCGATTTCAGGCGATATCGTCTTTATTACGCCTCTCAAGCCAGATGAAATTTTCGATTTTTACCCCGCCGTGCAACAAATGTGATAACTGCCTGGCCGGCAAAGTCATACCCGCCATCGCGCTGGAAATCTCTTTTCCGCTGGGCAGCCGCGTGCGGCACACGTTGTTAGGCACGGGGACGGTGATGGGCTATGAGGGCGACACCATCACCGTGCTGTTCGCGGAATCCGGCTATCAAATGCTGGATCTTGCGTTGGTGCAGGAAAACGGCCTGTTGCAGCCTCAATAGCCCACGTCGAACGGCACAACGTTGAGCAACGGCTCGCCAGCGCGGTAGCGGCGCAGATTCTCCATGAAGAGATCCAGCGCGCGGGCATCGTCGCCGGGCGATTGCCAGGAGATGTGCGGCGTGAGGATGACGTTGGGCAGATCCCACAAGGGACTGTCGGGCGGCAGCGGCTCGGTCTGCGTCACGTCCAGCGCGGCCCCGCCGATGCGCTTTTCCCTGAGCGCGGCGATCAGCGCGGCCTCGTCGATGATCGCTCCCCGCGA
The DNA here is from genome assembly GCA_021323815.1 of Pseudomonadota bacterium. Lineage (GTDB taxonomy): Bacteria > Chloroflexota > Ktedonobacteria > Ktedonobacterales > JACDGC01 > JAJPKG01. Next base: position 30,138 of record JAJPKG010000445.1, on the reverse strand, counting down.
GATGTTGACGAGCCAGGCGCGCGAAGGCAGCGCGGCCAGTTCGGCTGTGCTGATGAGGTTGCGCGTGGCGGGGGTCAGTGGCAGGCACACGGCGACAAAATCCATCTCCGGCAGCAACGCGCGCCAGTTGCCATCCTGGGCAAAGACCTGCTCGACGTGCGGGATCTGCTCATCGGCAGCCAGCGGGGTGCGGCGCACGCCGGCAACGCGCATGCTCACCCCCGATGCCAGGCGCGCCAATGTCTGCCCGATGCTGCCTAACCCCAGGATCAGCAGCCGGCTGCCGTGGATGTCGCGCAATTCCGGCAGATGGTCGCGGCTCTTGAGCCATTCGTGGCGCTGCTGGGCATGGATAAACAACGGCAATTGCTTGGCGGCGGCGAACATCAAGCCCAGCGCGAATTCGGCGATGGGCTGCGACATGGTGCCGGAGCTATTCGTCAGCACGGCCTGCGGCGCGTATTGCTGGACGAGGCCGATGAAGCGATCCACCCCCGCGCTGCCGGTATGCACCCAGCGCACGTTCGGCGCGGCTTGCAACATCGCCACCAGGCTGGTGTTGGTCATGTTGAAGCGAAAGAGGATCTCGGCATCCGCCACTGGGCCGCGTGGCGTGCCGTCGCGCCCGATCAGGGTCAGCGCCACATCCGGCGCTTCGCGGCGCAACCGTTCCGCCAGCGCGTTCGCCATCTGCGCGTCTTCATTCGCCAGGATTCGCATGATGTTTCCCTTTGGATCATAACGCTTGCCATCCTACAACAGCAAGCGTCCCTAAAATAGCTTGTTGACGTTTACACGCCCATCGTTCATCGTTCATTGTAGCGCGTTGACACTCTGCACAACAATCGACAGAAGCTGCAATTGGCTCATAAACACAAAGAGGAATTTCGGCCAGCATCTGCACATGGGACCGTTAATCGCTCGAAATTCGTTACGCCGCTCCGTTAGTTCATTTTGTTTTTGATGCTGATCTCCCTCATAATGCAAATCCCGCGAATGTTGCACGACTTCTCAGCCATTCGATAAAGGCTGAACTGGTGCCAGTTTTGCTCCCCTCTCCAGCTCGGCTGGGGAGGGGGTCAGGGGACGGGGCCTAGCCAGCGTGAGTATATTCGCTCTGGTGCTGGCTGCCGTTCGGCTGATATTGAGCCGGCTGATAGTGGGTGTGGTAGGCGGGATAGCTGGCATCGCCCCGGCGCTGAAGTTGTTCGACATACTCGGTGGCGAACTGGCGAGCGCTTTCCAGTTTGGCGCTGGCGGTCTCGAAGCCTTTGCCGAGGGCTTCGCCGAACTGGGCCAGTTTTTCGCGGCCATCTTCGCGGCTGGCCATCACGGCCACGCCGACGCCGGCGGCGAGAAACAGCAATGCGGGCATGCGGCGGATGAACGAGCGGCGCTTCTTCATAAGCGGTGAAGTTCCTTTCAAAGATGCGGGAAAGATCAGGAGTGCACCGCGACCGTTGCGTTCCCTCGCGCGGACGCGGCGTCACATCAGAAGTATGCCGCGCGTTTCTTTCCGCGCGAAGTGCCGTTGGTCCCGATCTCGTGGGCGCTTCGGGGCAAATGCATTGACGAGATGCAGCCTGAAACGGTATGCTACGCTTGCAAATGAAAGGAGCTATGCCGCGTGGTTGCTGTGAATTCCGAGAACGCCGTTCATCCTCCCCGCTATTCGCGCTATGTCATCGAGGGTGGGGTGCCGCTGACGGGTGAGGTGCGGCTGAGCGGCACGAAGAATGCCGTCACCAAGATGATTGTCGCGTCGCTGCTGTCAGAAGAACCCACGCGGCTGCGCAACGCGCCCCGGCACGTGGGCGATGTCAGCATCACCAGCGCGGTGGTGCAATCGCTGGGCACGCAGCTCACCTGGCATGATGACAGCACCGTTACCATCTCCACGCCCGACGTGACGAACCATGTCATTCCGCTGGAATATGGCCGCAAGAATCGCCTCGCCATCCTCACCGCCGGTCCGTTGCTGCATCGCACCGGCCAGGCGGTGGTGCCGTTCCCCGGTGGGGATCGCATCGGCCCGCGCCCGATCAATTTCCACGTGGATGGGCTGATTCAGATGGGCGCGCAGATGGAGGTGCGCGAAGGAGCATATCATTTTCAGGCCAGCCAACTGCGCGGCACCACCATCAAGTTGCCATTTCCCAGCGTCGGCGCAACCGAGACGTTGATCATCGCCGCCACACTCGCCAAAGGTGTCACCATCATCCAGAACGCCGCCATCGAGCCGGAGATTTTGGATCTGATCAAGTTCCTGCAAAAGATGGGCGCGATCATCGAGCAGCGCACCGACCGCAAGATCGTCATCGAGGGCGTGCCGCGCCTGCACGGGGCGGATCACCGCATTCTGGCGGACCGGATGGAAGGGGTATCGCTGGCCGTCGCAGCCTATGTGACGCATGGCAACATCAAACTGCTGGATGCCAACCAGGAACACCTGCTGACCTTCCTGAACACGCTCTATCGCGTTGGGCTGGATTTCAGCGTGGAAGACGACGGCATCCGCTTCGGCGGGGGTGAATGGCCGCCGCGCTCCATCGCCATCGAAACGGATGTGCATCCCGGCTTCATGACTGACTGGCAGCAGCCCTTCACGGTGCTGCTGACGCAGGCGCGGGGCATGTCGGTGGTGCATGAGACGCTCTATGAAGACCGCTTCGGCTACACCGCCACGCTGCGCCAGATGGGGGCCGACATCGGGTTATATTCCAAGTGCCTGGGCGAGTTGCCGTGCCGCTTCCGTGAGCGCGAGTTTTATCACAGCGCCATCATTCGTGGTCCCACACCGCTGCATGCCACCACGCTGGATATTCCCGATATTCGCGCAGGCTGCTCCTATATCGTCGCGGCTCTGTGCGCCAATGGCACTTCGACGGTCTATGGCATCGAACATATCGAACGTGGCTACGAACAGCTTGACGCCAAACTCAAGACGCTGGGCGCGCACATCGAAAAATTGGGCGAAGATGCTCCCCTGCCAGACGACGTGTGAGGCTGTCACGACGATAGCATCGATGGAGCACCCCATAAAGATGTGCTATGCTAGGAAACGGAAATACACCGCACGAATGTGCTTGCCTTCATTGGGGAAAGGTACTCACGTGGATACTGTACGACGCCAGGCATTGATCGCACGCTATCGGGACGGCTATCGTGTTGTTATAGAAGCGTTAGCGGGGATCACAGACGCCGAGCTGGATGCAATGCCGCCCGACGGATGGTCTGTCAGGGAAATTGTGCATCATCTGGCCGATAGCGAGATGACCTCGGCCATTCGCTTGCGCCGCTTGCTGGCGGAGGAAAATCCGTTCATCCAGGGGTATAACGAGGAGGAGTTCGCCCGCCGGCTGTATTATCGCCAGCGCCCCATCGAAACCTCACTGGCGGCGTTGCGGGCGGCGCGTGAATCGACGGTGACGATCTTGGACTGTATGAGCGAGGCAGACTGGCAGCGCGCCGGCACGCACAGCGAGAGCGGCCCCTATTCCACCGAGACCTGGCTGGAGATCTATGCCGCCCATGCTCATGACCACGCGGCGCAGATCCAGCGGGCGCGCAAGGCAGCCAAAGGATCTTAGCATGACGCCTCCTGCCGTGAGTTGCACATTTTGTGAAAGAGAACAGATCGCCGCCATCTTGATGGAGACGCGGCATTTCCGCGTGGTGGCAGACCATGCTCCCCTCGTCCCTGGCCACACGCTTGTTATGCCGAAGGCTCACTATGCCTGTTATGGCACGGTGCCGGCGGAACTGGACGCCGAGTTGGCCGAGGTGCGCGCGCAGGTGGAAGCGTTTCTGACGACGCATTACGGCGTGGTGACGTGGTTCGAGAACGGCATCTTTCACCAGACGGTCTTTCATGCGCACCTGCACGCGCTGCCCTTCGGCGCGCTGGCGGCGCCCCTCACGCGCGATCCACAACTCGCGGGTGTGGCGGTGGAGTCGCGCCACGACGTGCGCCGGTGGTATGCTGAGCAAGGCGCGTACACCTATATTGAGGAGCCGGGCGGCATGGCGGCGATCTTCCCTGCCGACGAGGCGATCTATCAAGCGACGCTGCGAGCGTTGCGCTCGCGGCTGGTTGGCCATGCACCCTGGCAGGGGCCGCGCGAACGCTATCTGAACGGCACAGCCAAGGTGCAGGCGCTGCTGGCGCAATGGCGCGTCCATGAAAACAAGTGAGAGGTATTCACGCAATGACCATACAGAAAGTCGGCGTGGTGGGCTGCGGTCTGATGGGCAGCGGCATCGCCCAGACCGCCGCGCAGTCAGGCTTTGATGTCGTCGTCACCGAGGTCAGCCAGGAATTACTGGATCGCGGCGTCAAGAAGATTCACGATGCGTGGGCGATGATGCAGAGCAAGGGCAAGCTCACGGCGGAACAGGTGGAAGCGAACAAAGCGCGGCTGCATCCCACGCTGGAGATGCAGGATTTCGCGGACCGCGACATCGTGGTTGAGGTCATCATCGAGCAAAAGGAGCCGAAGCTGGCGCTCTTTCGCCAGTTGGACGCCATTGTGCAGCCGGACGCGCTGCTGGTGAGCAACACGTCGTCGCTCCCCATCACTGAGATGGCAGCTGTCACCAGGCGGCGCGACAAAGTGGCCGGCCTGCACTTCTTTAATCCTGTGCCGGTGATGAAGCTGGTGGAGATCGTGCGCACGGTGGAGACCAGCGATGAGACGGTGGCGGAACTGCGCGCCTTCACGCAGGCGATGGGCAAGACGCCGATCATCGCCAAAGACACCGCCGGTTTTGTCGTCAACTTCCTGCTGATTCCGTACCTGTTGTCGGCCATTCGCATGTATGAGAACGGGGTGGCGACGATGGAAGACATCGACACCGCCATGCAGCTTGGCACCAACTATCCGATGGGGCCGTTCACCCTGCTGGATTATGTGGGGCTGGATACGACGCTCTACGCCGCCGAGGTCATTTACGCCGAAAACCCCGACCCTGCCTATGCGCCGCCCCCGCTGCTGCGCCGCATGGTGACGCTGGGCCGGCTGGGGCGCAAGACCGGCAAGGGTTTTTACGATTATAGCGAGAAGAAGTAATCAGAGCGCATCAACGGTTTCAACCGAGCACAAAACGCCGAGTAGATCGTGATGAACCACGATCTGCCCGGCGTTTTCGCGTATCTTCGGCTTAGTTGGTGAAGATGCGGAAGATGTTGCGCCGGCCCGATTCGTTGCCGGGATCGGTCTGGGCGGGACCGCCGGGCGCGCCGCCGGGGCTGCTGTTGCCGCCGGTGTTGACGCCGGGGTACGAGGTCTCGCCCCAGCGCGGAGCCACGCTCGGCACGGGCTGGGTGGGACGCTCGCCTTCCTGCGCGGGCGTTGCGCCGGGCACGCTGGTCTGCGGCTGCGCCATCTGCGGGTTGGCGTTGCGGCCACCACCCACGAGCCAATCCGGCGCGCGACCTTGTTGGGGCGTGGCAGCGGGGGCCGGCTGAGGCGGCGTGCTGCCGGCAGCGGGCGCTGCGGCGGGGCGGGCGGCGGGTGCGGGGGTTGATCCCAGGCGTTCGTGGTCGATCCAGTCATATGCGCCGCTGAGCGCGTGCTCGCACCAGGTCGAGTAATCTTTCGGCGAGAGGCCGGTGCTCTCGAAGTGGTCCAGGCGGCGCATGGTCAGCATCAGCCAATCTTCGCCCTGTTCCACCATGCGGTCCAGCAGATCCACGCTGGTGACGCCGTCACGCTGCAAGCGTTCGATGGCGTTCAATTCGGCGGGCGAGGGGCGGAATGATGCTTCATGGGCGTCATTCTCGCGCAGTTCGGCGCGCAGGCCGGCAATGGTCTCATCCAGTTCGCGCGTCACCCGTTCCACGTACCAGGCCATATAGCTATCGGCGACCTGCTGCATCGCTTCCAGCGGGATCTGCGCGTATAGTTGCGTAATCTTCGTCGGATCAGTGCTCATGTAGCGCTTTCCTCAAATTATCCCCGCGTGTGCGGCGGGACAAGTGCGCCCGCAGTCGCTAGGACTGGGAGCGGAAGCGTTGCCACCACTCGCCGGTGCTGTCAGCTTCCGGCGCGGGGGGTGGCTGGTTGGGTGACGGCGTGCCAGCAGTGGGTTGGGTTGGCTGCTGGGTTTGGGCGTCACGCGCCTGCGATTGCGCGAGCGCACGCATGGCGTCGAGTGGGTTGGCAGGCATCTGCGCGGCCTGAGCGTTGAGACGCGCGACAACGGGATTGTCTGCGGCGTTCACGGCTGGCGAAGCGGCGGCCTGCTGTGGAGATGGCGGCGAGCCGGCCAGGGCTGCGGAAGGCGCGCTGGGACGCGCGGCCTCAGGTTGCCCCGCCGGCTGGCGTGGTTGGGACGCGGCATCTGGCCCCGTTGAACTGCCGGCCAGGCGTGCGCCAACGGCGCGGCCAAGCGTGCCACCGCGACCGGTGTAGTCCAGCAGTGCGCGAATCAACGGATTATTGGTATCGGGCAGGGTGGTGGGATGTGATGGTGCCATGCGCTGCACGCGCTCGCGCTCTTGCTCGTGCGTGGCGATCTGCTCGCGCAGGCGGCGGCCCACCTCTTGGTGATGCAGCCACTGTTTGTACTTGCCCATGAAATATGGCCCTCTCTCATTTCGGCGAACGTGCCCGCGCTCCATTTGCTCGGCTGGCGGCGGGTTGCCGGGCTGGGTTCGCATAGTCATTGGTGGCGCGTGCCGGGCGTGATTGCGGTGCCCACCAAGCGAAAGCCCGTCTAGACGGCGCTTAGTATAACGTATTCCGCGAAATCGCGCAACACCTTCTTTGCAAATAGGAAAAACGGGCAAGTGGGGGAGCAAGAAAACGCCGGATGCGGTCTCGCATCCAGCGTCGTTGGGCAGCGTGAGGCTAGGCTTTCGACTCGCCCTCGCCCAGCTCGTTCGTGGGCGGCGCGCTTCCGTTGCTGTTGGCGTCGCTGCTCAGGCGCGCGGCGGCTTGTGCGAAAGCGGCACCGAACGCGGTGGTGGGCGCTTCCGGTTGTGCCGGCTGCGTGGGCGCGGCGGCCTGTTGCGTGCCGGAAGCCTGTGGCGCGGGAGCCGTCTCTTCCTTCGGCATCGCCTCGAACGCTTGATCCAGCACCTCGTCGGGGACGACGGGCGCGGGAGCATCCGGCGCGGCCAGGGCGCGCATGCTCAGGCCCAGGCGGCGGCGGTCGCTTTCGATGCGCAACACCTGCACCTGCACCTCCTGGCCTTCTTTCAGGGCCAGCTTGGCATCGGTCGTCGGCGGATAGATCTCCGTGACGTGGATCAAGCCTTCGATGCCGTTTTCGATGCGTGCGAACGCGCCGAAGGGGGCGATCTTAGTGATGATGCCGGTCACCACCTGCCCGATGTGATAGCGCTGTTCCACCGTCGTCCAGGGATCAACCTCAGCGCGTTTGATCGACAGAGCGATCTTTTTGCGCTCTTTGTCGATGCTGAGCACCTGCACCTCGACCTCCTGGCCGACATGCAACACCTCGCTGGGGTGATTGACGCGGCTCCATGCCAGCTGGCTGATGTGCACCAGTCCGTCCGCACCGCCCAAGTCCACGAACGCTCCGAAGTGTGCCAGATGTCTGACGATGCCGCGCCGCACTTCACCGACCTGCAATTCGTTCATCAGCTCGTCGCGGCGGCGCGCGCGCCATTCCTGCATGGCAATGCGTTCAGAAAGGATCAGGCGATTGCGATTGCGATTGATCTCAATGATCTTCAGTTTCAGCTGTTTGCCGACCATCGCTTGCAGCTTGGCCAGCGTTTCGGCGTTCTCAGCGCTGTCTTCGCGCTTGAGGTGCATGATCTGCGAGATCGGCACGAAGCCACGCACGCCGTCAAGATTGACGATCAGGCCACCCTTGTTGCTTTCGATGACCTCGGCATCGAAGATTTCGCCGCGCTCATACTTCTCTTGCGCCACGCGCCACTGGTGTTCCTGGCGCGCTTTGCGGATGGAGACGATGGCATGCCCTTCGGGCGTCTCCGGCTGCAAAACATACACCAGCAAGGTATCATTGCGGTGGATTTCAGCTAAAGAGCCATAGCCGTTGGCTGAAAGCTCCTTCAGGGGCAGCACGGCCTCTGATTTCAGACCAATGTCAACCAGAATTTCCTCCCGGTCAATTGCCACCACCGTGCCCTCGACGACGTCGCCGCGCTTCACGCTTTTCAGAGAGTGCTCGGCTTCATCCAGATATGCCGCCATGCTGTCGGCGAAGGAGTCTTCGGTGTCGTTTTGGTCTGTCATACGATTTTCGTCATCCATTGTTTTCATGTTTCCCGCCCGCTCGGTTGTTGTGCGGCGCGTTAGACGCTGCCGCTCGCGCATGCCGGGGATGGCATGGCCCGCTGTGCTGGATCGTTCCCCCTCGTGCGGAGAATCTCGCGCGAGCATGCTCAAGCGCAAGGTTGTTGTGAGGGCTAATGTGGCGAGCGCACAAGCGGTCCCAGAGCGTGTGGAGCGTCGATGGTCACACGCTGACCGTGTACACCGTCCGTTTTTGGTTGATTCGTTGTGGCGCGCAATGGCACGGTGAGGGATTTAGCGTTGTGTTCGCGTGCCTGATTGCGTGTGCCCCCCACTTCGTGGCCTCATTATAGCAAACATGTCATGATTTGGCAAGCCAAATTTCCCATATCGGCGGTAAGATCCCAAATATTGCTCTGTGTTATGGTACTTTAGAGAGGTTGTGAAAGGGGCGGGGTCCTAGATGGTGGAACGCGAAATGGTGTTGTACGACATGGGCGCGCTGCTTGCGCATCTGCGCGCAGCCCTCACCGCGCCTGCCGCACTGCCGGAAGATCCTGCCGCACTGGCTGCCCGCCCGGCAGCGGTGCTGGTGCCGTTGCATGCCGGCAGTGATGGCACACCGCATCTGATCTTCACCGAACGTGCGCAGACGCTCAGCCGGCACAGCGGCGAGATCTCGTTTCCCGGCGGCAAGCGTGATCCCGCCGATCCTTCGCTGTGGGCAACGGCTCTGCGCGAGGCGCGGGAAGAGATCGGTCTTGAGCCGGCGCGGGTGACATTTTTGGGAGTGCTGCCCCCCGTCTTCACGGTTGTCAGCAACTACCTCATTGCGCCGCAGGTGGGCCTGGTGCGGGGGCAACTGGCCGAGATCGCGCCTGCCGTCAATCCTGCCGAGGTGGCGGCGGTCATCGACGCGCCGCTGGCCGTGCTGGCAGATCCCGCCATTCATCACACCGAAGAATGGATGCGCAACGGCATTCCGCGCACAATCTATTTTTATCAGTACGGCCCGCATCGCATTTGGGGGGCGACGGCGCGCATTTTGGCCGATCTCTTGCGTCTGCTCCCCCAATAGTACCGATTTCATCATGGCGTTACCAAAGAGCGCGGCGACCGTCTCGCTTAGTAGATGCCCGGCTTATCTGGGTGTCATGTTCGTCATCCGGCCAATCGTCTCGTAGTGCAGCATTCCATTGAGCATGGCCGCCTCCCGGCGCGCCGGCTCTGCCTCCCGCTTCGTTTGGGGCGTTCTGGTTTGCCCGCCGGATCGCCCAGCTGCGTTTTATTTCCTCCGGCTCGTCACGAGCCTTTCCCTTTCGCTGCCCGCGAGGATCTGGCCGGAGCATTGGTTGGTTCGTTGGTGGTTTGTAGCGCGTTTGCCTGTAGTGCGGTTTTTGTGGCACGGTTGCCACCCCTGGTGAAAGCGAGCATGTCCGGCAGCGGCCCCGTCCATCAGCCTATCCCGTCTCGGCATGGGAACCCTGCTCCCCAGACAGCCGGGGAGGGGAAGTGCCTCAACACTCTCTGCCGCCTGCATGATCATGTGGATTGATGTCGTTTGCTCTCCAACTGAATTGCCCACTGCTTTGCGCGAGCATCCCGGCGCGGCGTGCGCGGTCATTGATGTGGTGCGCGCGACCACCACGCTTGTCGTTTTGGGCGAGCGGCAGGCGGCGCGCGTGCTGGTGATGGAGGATGTTCCTTCGGCGCGCCGGCTTGCCGTGCAGCATCCCGGCATGTTGCTGGCCGGAGAAGAAGGCGGTCTCGCGCCGGCAGGCTTTGATTTCGGCAACAGCCCCGCTGATCTCGCGCGCGCGGCTATTGCCGGACGACAATTCGCGTTCGTCACAACCAACGGCACCCGCGCCTTGCTGTCTGCCCAGGCGAATGGTGCCGGCACCGTCTATGCCGCCGCGTTGCGCAACGCCAGCGCTATCGCCGCTCTCGCTTTGCAGCAGGAAGCCGTGTTCATTCTGGCCTGTGCCGGTCGCCACGACCGCACTGCGCTGGACGATCTCTTTACCGCTGGGGTGATCGTTGATATCGCGCAGCGCCATGCGGATGAAGTTGACCGGGAACTACGCTTGAGCGAGGGGGCGTTGATCGCCCACCATATTGCCCGCACCTCAGGCGCTCCGCTGGATGTCCTCATTCGTTCGGATGCGGGGCGCGCCGTGCAACAGATTGGCCTGGCTGAAGATCTCGTGGCGTGTGCGGCAGTGGATGCCAGCGCGATCATTCCTCGCGTGACGGGGCGTGGAGCCAATGGAACGCTCGTTATCACCTATAGATAAATAAAGATCATACCAGATTTATGCCGCTCGCTTTGTGTCTTGGCGTTCACGCTGTCGAAAGGGAATGATGTTTCCAGTTGGGTGTGGGCGGCGCTGAAAGCGGTGGGCGGCTGCGAGCATGGCGAACGCGGCGAGCAGCATCATCACGGAGGCGACGCGCAACTGGTCGCGCAATGCCAGCGCTAGATAGGCCAGCAGGTGAAAATAGAGCGGCACCATCATGCGTACCTCTGTGCAGCGAGTTCTGTTTCCAGCATACTGAACTCGCCAAGCCGAGCAAGCAAGAAAGATGATCCCTCTTTATGGGCGACGCGACAATTGCAGCGCGTCGAGGGCGGCACGCGAGGCGGGATCGATCCCCTTGGCGGCGATGAGGATATCCGGTGCGAGCACGCCGGCGGCAACCAGGGCGCGGCCAAGCTCGCCCCGCGCCGCCACCTGATGCAGTGGCAACTGCTGGTGCTGGAAATGTTGTGCGGCGATGAGCAGATCGGCCCGGTCATCGGCTGCCAGGCTGTGGCGTACCTGCAAGAGGCCGTCCAGCGTGACGAGGAGGCGATGCAAGCATGGCGCGGTGTGCGTGGGCGGTGCAGCTTCTTTGGCGCGTGCAAGCCACGCGGCGACTTCGGCATCTGCGCCTTGCGCCAGGTGCAGCGCGGCGATCTCGGCGCAGACGAGCGCGATGGCGTGGGGCAGACGCGCGGCGGTGAACGCATCAAGAGCTGCCGTGAACGAATCCAGCGCGCCGGGAATGTCGCCTTGCCACGCCAGCAGCCATCCCTGCCCCAGCCCATGCACCGGCGTGGGCGGCAGATCGTATGGTCCATGCGCGAAGGCGGTTTCGCTCAAGACGGCGGAAAGCGCCAGCGCGAAGGGCGCGGCGGCCTCGGCGGCAGATGCCATGCGGGGCGGTTCGGTCATGATAGCTTGCTGCGTTGTCAGGGTTCCCGCGCTGATGCTATCATGCAGGGCCAGGGTCGCTGGTTCCGGTGCGATGCCGAGCGTTGCCACAAGCTGTTCTTGAAACGCGGCGAAATGTTCCATCGCTGCGGCGCGTTGCCCCTGGCGCGCCAGTGCTTCCATCACGCTACGGTGCAGCGCCTCATCCAGCGGCGCGTGGGCGAGTCCCCTTTGGGCAAGGCTGATGACACGCTGCCACTCGCCTGCCGCCTGCGCCCGCATGATACGCTCGGCCAGTCCTGCAAGATACTCCGCCAGCAGCCGCTCACGCTCGCGGTCCAGCCAGTGCTCGAAATCCGGCGCATCAGCGAAGGTGAGACCGTCGAGCAGCGGCCCGCGAAACAGTGCGAGATCGCCGGTTTGGGCAAAGACGCGCACATCCACCCACAAGGAACCGGTCAGCGCCAGGTGCGCGGCGGTGGAGATAACTGCATCATCTGCCAGCACGCGGCGCAGCGCCCACAGCGTATTGCGCAGATTCTTGCGAGCGACAGCGGGAGCGCGCTCCGGCCACAGCAGTTCCATCACGCGCTCGCGGGGCTGTACGCCCGTCGCCAGCAGCGCCAGCACCCCATATGCCTTGGCGATGCTCAGCGGCACCGGCGCGTCGTCGCGCGTAATCTGCGGCTGCCCCAGCAAGAAAACCCGCACCGTCATCGCTCGATCCTTCTGGTGATTATCTCGCTCAGATCTATCATATGCCAGTGATGCAGGTGGGGCAACTGCGCAGGTGTGCCATACTTCCGGTGAAACCCCTTTCTTTAGGAGGCCACACATGCACGCATCAGCATCGCAAGATCTGCCACGCTTGGGCGAGCGTTACTGGGTTGATCCTGCGGGAAATCGCATTATTCGTCCACGTGCGCGAGTTCCTCTGCAAATTGGAGGAGACGGCAGAAAGCGCGTGATGGGCATCACCTCGCCGAGGTTGAGCGACGCTGATCCATTGCGATTGCAATCTGCCTCGCGGCGGCATACAATGCAAGAGAATGGCCGCGTGAAAATGGCACACTGAGCGAGGCGCGGCGCGGGAGCGTGCAACAATGGCGACAGCGGCGAAAAAAGCGGTGGTGCTGCTTTCGGGCGGACTGGATTCTTCGACATCAGCGGCGATTGCGCGGGATGAAGGCTTCGTGTTGTATACGCTGGCCTTCGATTATGGGCAGCGCCACCGCCGCGAGTTGCATGCCGCTGAGGCCGTCTCGCGGGCGCTGGGAGCCGTGGAGCACCGCGTGGTGCGCTTTGATCTGCGCGCTTTCGGTGGCAGCGCACTCACAGCTGACATTGCTGTGCCGCATGGCCGATCGCTCGCAGATATGGGCCGCGATATCCCCATCACCTATGTTCCTGGCCGCAACCTCATCTTTCTCAGCTTCGCCACCGCTTACGCCGAGGTCGTGGAAGCTGATGATATCTTCCTGGGGATAAACTCGCTTGATTATTCCGGGTACCCCGATTGCCGACCGGCGTTCATCGAAGCTTTCACCCAAACAGCGAACCTGGCGACGAAGGCGGGGACGCAGGACGGGCGCACGCTGCACATCCACGCGCCGTTGATCAACTGGACGAAAGCGCAGATCATCGAGCGTGGGCTGGCGCTGGGCGTGCCCTATGAGCTGACGTGGAGTTGCTATGAGGGCGGTGAGGTCGCCTGTGGCACGTGCGATAGCTGCCTGCTGCGCCTGAAGGGATTTGCCGAGGCCGGCGCGACCGATCCCATTGCCTATGCCGAGTGAGAGGGAGCCGGCGAATACATTCGCGCCTAAGGGCCTGACGGCCACGAAGTCCGCCTGCGTGGGCTGGAGTGAGGTCAATATCGAGTAAGTGATGTTTGATAGCACCGGGCAACAATCTATAGCAATTCCTGTGGTGAACGACGCTTCGCAGCGGACGAAGCTGCTGCGGGTCAGCGAGCAATTCGTCTCCATTCAGGGCGAGGGATTGGATATCGGGCAGCCGTTCAGCTTTATTCGCTTGTTTGGCTGCAATTATTATTGCGCGTGGTGCGACACCAAATATGCCGTGCAGCATTGGAGCGACACGTATTACGAGCGTTCGCCGGAAGAACTGGCCGCGTGGGCAGCCGAGCAGGGCAATATGGCGGTGTGCCTGACGGGCGGTGAGCCGCTGACCGCGCCGCAGTCGCTCTTCCTGGATCTGGTGCGGCGGCTGAAAGCCAACGGACACTATCTCGACATTCAGACCAATGGGACGATCTATCGTGCCGCGCTGGCAGGATTGATCGATTCATGGTCGATCAGCCCCAAGCTGGGCAGCAGCAAGATGATCGAGCGTCCTGATATTCTGCGGCGCTATCTGGCGGCGAAAGAGAATGGCACGCTGCATGGGAGGCTGCTTTTCAAATTCGTCATCGCCACGCCGGAAGATCTCACCCTGACCTGGAATCTGCTGCAATCCCTCCCAGAGGTCGCCGCGCAGCGCATCCCCATCATCTTGCAACCAGAGGGGATGGAGCATGCCGGCGTGGCGGAATATGCCGCCGCATTGCGCGCCCTCACCGAGGCCGTTGCCATCGGCCCTGATGCTGCCAGGTGGCGCGCGTATGACCTGCGCGTGCTGCCGCAACTGCACCGCATCATCTGGGGCGGCAAACGGGGGATATAAATCAACGCACGCTTTCGCTCTTGACGCGCTCTCGCTTCCCCATGCAGATGTCGATGATGGAGCCATGCTGCATGGTATACTTGCCGGAGAGCAGCCAACATTCATTCTCCAGCAAGGGAGCAGATAGAGCATGTCTACGTCCGCGCATAGCCGTCCACGCCCGTTCGTGTTGATCGTCATGGACGGGTGGGGCTTCAATCCGCGCAAAGAGGGCAACGCCATTGCCCTGGCGCGCACGCCCAACATCGACCGCATTGCCGCCACCTGGCCGCACACGCTGTTGCAGGCATCCGGTGGCGCGGTGGGGTTGCCGGAAGGGCAGATGGGTAACTCTGAGGTGGGGCATCTGAACATCGGCGCGGGCAAAAAGGTCGTGCAAGACTTCACGCGCATCACCACTGCCATCGACGACGGCTCGTTCTTTCAGAATCCTGCCCTGCTGAGCGCGGTGGCGCACGTGAAACAAAACCAGAGCACGCTGCATCTGTGCGGGCTGCTCGGCACCGGCGGCGTTCACGCGCACCAGAGCCACCTGGAAGCATGCCTGCGCCTGGCGGCGAAACATGGCATCGAGCGCGTGCGCGTCCATGCTTTCACGGATGGGCGCGACACTGCCCCGACCAGCGGCGTGGGGTTCATGAAAGATTTACGCATGGCGATCAATGGGATCGATCCGGACCATCCGGCGCAGGTGGCGACCATCGCGGGGCGCTTGTGGGCGATGGACCGCGACAACCGCTGGGAGCGCACGGGGCGGGTATATCGCGCCATGACGTGGGGCGAGGGCACGCCGGCGCGCGATCCCGTTGCCGCCATCGCCGCTTCGTATGACGCCGGAGTGACGGACGAATTCATCGAACCGATTGTGCTGCGCGATGAGCATGGCGCGCCGGTGGGGCTGGTGCAGGACGGCGATGCGGTGATCTATTATAATTTCCGCGCCGACCGCGCCCGCCAGCTCACCAAAGCCTTCGTGCTGCCGGAGATGCCGCCCCAGGCCGAGGGCGTCTTTGAGCGCGGCCCGCGCCTGGATGACCTGGCCTTTGTCACGATGACCGAATATGAGAAGGGCCTGCCCGTTGCGGTCGCTTTCGAGAGCGACGACGTGGAAGAGCCTCTGGCCAAAGTCATCAGCGATCAGGGGATGCGCCAGTTCCACACCGCTGAGACCGAGAAATATGCCCACGTGACGTATTTCATCAACGGCGGGCGGGAGCTGCCCTTCCCCGGCGAGGATCGCTTGCTGGTGCCGTCGCCCAAAGTCAAGACCTATGATCTGCAACCGGAGATGAGCGCCATCCCGCTGACCGATAACGCGGTGGAGCGCATCCGTTCCGGCGATTATGACGTGGTGATCATGAATTATGCCAATGCCGACATGGTGGGGCACACCGGCGTCATCGAAGCCGCCATCAAAGCCGTCGAGACGGTGGACGCCGGCGTGGGGCGCGTGGTGGATGCGACGCTGGCAGCGGGCGGCGCGGCCTTCATCACAGCGGATCACGGCAACGCCGACCAGATGATCGATTATGACACCGGCCAGCCCTTCACGGCCCACACAACCAATCCCGTGCCGTTCTATTTCGTGGTGCCGCAATGGCCCAACGTCACCCTGCGCGCCAACGGAATCCTGGCCGACATCGCGCCGACCGCGTTGCAGGTGCTGGGCATCCCCGCGCCGCACGATATGACGGGGCGCAGCTTGATTGGGGGGTAGCTCTCACAACTGCGAGCGATTGTTGATCTCGTCATCCACCACATCGCGTGGCCGGCCATATTTCTTGCGCGAGAGGGCACGCAGATCGGCGGCGCGGGCGGCGTCGAAACGATGGGGGACCGTCTCGGTTTCGACGGTGAAAACGGGCGTGCGCTGGCGTTCCACCATCAGGCGGCCATATGCTGTGAAGTTGGGCAGGCTGACGAAGTGCGCGGCGCTCACCGGCGCGGGTGCCAGAATGTGCTCCATCAGCGCGGCATCGGCCACGCCCAGGCGGAACGAGAGGATGGATCCCACGTTGCCGATGACGGCATCGCGAATCTCCTGCGTCAACTGGCCGATGTGCTGGTTCGCCAGCGTCAGCGCCAGACGATATTTGCGCGCCTCGGCCAGCATCAGCGCCAGGCTGTCGGTGGCGTAGTTCTGGAACTCGTCGATATAGAGTGCCACGTCGCGCCGCTCGCTGCCCGGCGTGTCGGCGCGCGAGAGCGCGGCATGCAGGATCATCGGCAGCAGCACCAGACCCAGGAAGTTGGCATTGTCACTGCCCACCAGTCCTTTCGCCAGGCTCAGCAGGACGATCTTGCTGCTGTCCATCGCCTCGCGGAAAGAAAAGCTGCTGCGGCTCTGCCCCACGATGCGCCGGATGGTCGGATCGGTGACGAAGCGGCCAAATTTCGACACCACCCAGTCCAGCACCTCGCTGCGGTGAAAGTCCGCTGTATGCGCGATCTGATCCAGCCAATAGCGGCGCACCAGTGGATCGGTGACGTGTGGCAAGATGCGGTTGCGAAAGCGGTCGTCGGTGAAGGCGCGCATGAAGTCGATCAGCGTGCCGCCTTCGGGCATGCTCATCACCGTCAGCAGGCCATTGCGCGCGGCGTGCTCGAAGCGTGGGCCGGTGATGCCCTGGTTATAGGGATCATAGATCTTGCGCAGCAGGGCCAGAAACGCGCTCACCACCAGCGCTTTTTGCGCCTCATTTTCGGCGATGAGCGGATTGATGCCGACGATGTGCTCGCTATCGGCTGGGTCGAAGATGATGACATCCTGCTTGCGGCGCAGCGGGATCTTGCCGAGGATCTGCGCGATGAGGTCGCCGTGCGGCTCGATGCAGATGACTCCACGCCCGGCATGGATATCTTGCAAGATCAGCGATTCCAGCAGGGTAGATTTGCCGGTGCCGGTCTGGCCGACGATCCACAGGTGCAGATTGCGGCTGGTTAGCGGCAGGTGAATGGGGCGCTCGTCGTCGCGCACGCGGTTCACCCCCAGGCGCAAACCATCTGCCACTTTGGCAGTGAAAGCGAGCTTTTGGGCGGCGCTTGGCGCGGTGAGCCAGGGTGCTTCGGGCGGCAGAGCGAAAAGGCGCGCTGCCTCGCCGAGATCCGCCAGCCCAGCGAGGGGCGGCGCGTCGCCCCAGGGCGCGAAGCCGATGGTGCGCAGATTCGCCAGCGCCACGCTGCCCTCGTTCTGCTTGCGTCCGCGTGGGATGATGCTGCGCGGGCGCACCCACACGCCGCCGCCCGCCAGCGGCAATGATGGCTCTTGCCACGTGGTCTCCGCTGTCAGGCGACCCGGCCCGCCGATCTCGCCCAGCGCCGTTGCCACCAGCGCGTCGCTCAGGGGGCCGGCACCGGCCAGTTGCACGCGCAGGCGAAAGGCGCGCTGGCGCAATGCCCGCACGTGCTGCACCTGCCAGCGCTGCACGGCGACATCCTGCGCGCGGGTCAGCGCCTCCACTGAAGAGGGCAGTTCGCTGGCACCTTCATGTTTGCGAATCGCGCCGACGCCGATATCCGGTGCGGGACCGTCCGCATCCGGAAGATGGGATAGCGGGATATATTCCGGCAGTGCGGCGGGTTCCAGGGCGATGCTCAACAGCGTGGGCATGGGTTGGCGCAACATCATCTCGATGATCATGTCGGCGTCGGGCACGCCCAGCAGGGGCAGCGGCAAGGCGGAATCCCCCGCCGGCACGCGCTGGCGCACCTCACCGGTGTCAGCCACGCGAAACGGTTCCAGCGCGGCGTGAAGCTCTTCGAGGCGGGTAAAGGGCGCGAAGCGATAACCCGGCAAGGTGCTGGAAAGCAGATGCGCCATCTCCTGGCTGAACTGTGCCGCCTGTTTGCGCAATTGGGCGCGGGCCATGTCCCACGCGCTCAGGCGCGCCAGCAAGGCGCACGTCACCTGTTCGTGCCAGTCGTTGTCGGCGGTTCCCGGCTGAACGATGTAGCGCAATTCCAGCGCGCGGCTCGCTCCCGGCAGATGTTCCGTTGCCGCTTGCAGACGCGTCAGCAACATCGTCTGCCCGGCTAGGCGCTCGCGCGAGTTGCCGCCACTCAGCGCATGCAGCGCAAAGCCGAGGATGGCGTGCCGCGTTACGAGCGCTCCCGCTGCCTCTGTTTTGCGAGGTGTCATGCAATAAATTGCCGGATTCGCCACCATATCCCATGCTCATTTCTCAGAAAATAACTGTCTTACCCCCTTGTATGATGTCACAAAAGAGGTTGACGCTTCAAGAAATGCGCACGCTGACGATCACGATGTGAAGGATTACCAGCTATGCGGCGATGGTCGTCGGCAGTGGAGACGGCGGGAGGGAAAAGAGCGTGTTCCGGCAGCCTCAGGGCTGGCATTGCCACTCGCGCCAGGAATAGCCGTCGCGCGAGAAGATCTGATAGGCGGCGTGGATGTTGGCCCAAGCATTATAGGGGCTGTAGCCGGCGTAGCTGGTGTTATCCCATGTGGCGGGAAAGAGGATCTGGAAGACGCCCTCGGCGTGGCTGCCCATGATCGAGACGGGATTCCAGGCATTGGGGTCGTAGCCTGATTCACATTTCGCCACCGCCAGCGCCCCTGCGCTATAGCTGCCGAAAGTCGCTTTGATCTCGTTGATGATGGTGGCGGCACCAGGATTATAGCCCGTGCCGGGGCCACCAACAGTGGAAGGATCAAGGGTGGGCGTGGGGGTGGGCGTTGCAGTGGGCAGCTTCCATGCCTGCGCGCCTGCGATGAAGTTGCCCACCTGGCCCGACGCGCCGGCGGTGATGGGCGTGGAAGCGAACAGCAGCGCCAGCAATACGCATGAGGCGAATGAGAGAAATGTGACGCGCATCGCGCGCGAGCGTGGCTGGGGACGATGCAACGAAGGGCGCACCGGCGAGATCTTGCCGTCGCCGGTAATGATCATCGGCGCGCCGGGACCTGCTGGTTTGCGCTGGCCGGCGGGTGCCAGCTTACCAGCGTTGTTGTAGGCCAGGGGAGTCAGCTCGCGCCGCTCGCGGTCGCGCTTCATGGGACGACTGGCGGGACCACGCTCCGTTGGCAGGTCGGCAACATCCTCAGCGTGGCGAGGGTCGCGCGAATATGACGTATCCGTCCAGGAATGGTCGGCCCGCGACCTATCAGGACGCCGAACATCATCGTCGTAAGGCATAGCCGCTCCGTCGCTCTCCCCCAACAAACAACGCTGGCGCAGTGCGCCAGCGCCCATGTTCTTGCGTCTCTATGATACGCAGGTGACGAGGGATCGTCAAGCCTCGCGAAGCGGCATCCCCCAGAGGTACCAGACAAACACCGGGCGGCGAGCGAGAAGGATCACTTTCCCTCGCTTGCCGCCCGGCATATGCAGCAGGCGTACTTTCTTATTCTGGAATGGGCTGATTCGGGCCGCGCCGCGGCTCAGGCGGATTAGTATCTCCGCTGCCGGACGTGCCGCCGCTGTTGCCGAGATCGCCGCCGGGGTTATCGCCGCCACCGGTGGCGAGGCCACCGCCGGGGTTATCGCCGCCGGTGGCGAGGCCACCGCCGGGCAAGTTGGTGTCGCTGTTGGGCTGAGCGGCGGGAGCATTCGCTGTTTGTGCGGAATCCGCGGGTGTGTTTGCCGCCTGCGCTGAGCCGGTTGAGGTATCGGAACTGAGCGGAGAGACATCCACCCAGTCGCTGGCACTGGGCGTGGCGGCACGCTGCTCTACCTCTTCCAGCAGCGACGAGTGATCGCTCACCACGCTGGTGATCTCACCGGTTATGGTTGTGGTGGCGCGCGCCGCGCTGACCAGCTTGCCATCGTGATAATGCTGCGACGCGACGGATGTCATCTCGCTGATGGTTTCAGCCTCACCGGACTGCTGCGCCTGATCCACCTCAACGACATCGACCGGGGTGGTGGCAGGGGGTTCGGCGGCGGGCGTGTCATCTAAGAAGACCAGCACGCCTTCACCAGGGGCGAAATCTGCGGTGGACGGCTCAGGGGCAACAGGCGTTTCCACCACGACGGCTGCCGGCTCATCCGCTGCTACCGCAGCCGGTTCTTCTGCGGCGGGAGTGGTTTGGATAACGGCATCGGCGACGGCGGCGGCATCTGTTTCGCCCACCGTCACAGTTTGCGTGTCTGTGGTGACCGCCGGCTCGCTCATGCCCGCTTGCCATGTGGCGGTGGTGTCGGTGCGCGTGAAGGTGCCGGTGGTGGTGACTGTCTCATCAGCCTCTTCAGCAGATTCTGTCACCTGGGGCGCTGGCGGCGCGGGATCAGGGATGGAATCCGCGGCGATCACGGTTTCGGCTGCCGGGGAAGATTCCGCCACCTGGGCTGCTGGTGCCGCGGCTTCGGCTATCACCACCGTTGTTTCCGGTTCCGGCGACGCCACCGGCACTTCCGGGGTGGGGGCCGGCGCGGGCGTGGGCGGGTTCACTACCGGCGCGGCGGCAGCTGGCACCTGCTCTTTCACCGTCTGCGCGATCACGTTATCATAGACTTTTTTGGCGATGCGCTGGTTGGCATAGGCCACCTGGCGATCGATGTCGCCGGTGATCAGATCGAACAGCGCGACGACAGTGGGAATGAGCGTCCAGGAAAACAGCAGGCTTAGCACGCCACGCACCGTATGCCCCAGATAGAATTGATCCACCCCAAAGGTGCCCAGCAACGGCAGTGACAGCACGCGCGCCGTTCCTACCTGCTTTTTGTTGCGCTCATACAGCGCATCGAAACGCGCCTGCTGCTCAAAGGTCAGTTTGGCGCGCAAATCCTGCGGTGATACATTACTCACGAAATGACGCCTCCTCGATGTGTTTCGACCCTCTCCCCACCTCGTTCGCAGGGAGCGATGGGAGACAACATTGCTCCACAATGTAGGCAAGACAATGCCATTCACAAGATATCATGCGCAAGGGTATCCATCAACTACCTTGTTTATGGAATGCAAGCGACAACAAAAATCGCCTCCCACACAGGGAGGCGAGGGTGAGCCGGCGAAGCGATATGTTTTAGCGTGCGCCGGCACGAGCCAGACTTTGGCCGCGCACCTGCACCGCTGTTGCTTTGTTGCGCGTCCAGGGGAACCACGTGCGCCATTCGCCGGTTTCCCACACCACCAGCAGCATGCTCGCGTTGAAGATGGAGCTATAGGTGCCGCTGAAGATGCCGACCAGCAGCGCCAACGTGAACGGGCGGATGCTGGTGCCGCCAAAGAGTGTCAGCGCCAGCAGCGTGACCAGCACGGTCAGCGAGGTATTCAGCGAGCGCGCCATCGTCTGCAACAGGCTGGCGTTGACGATATCCACGAACGTCTCTGACGAGCGGCGCTGCACGTTTTCGCGGATGCGGTCAAACACCACGATGGTGTCATGCACCGAGAAGCCGATGACGGTCAGCACGGCGGTGACGAACAGCGTGTCTACTTTGAAGACGGCGGGAAAAAGGTGGCCCAGAATGGCCCACACGCCCAGCACCACCAGCACGTCGTGCAGCAACGCGATGACGGCGCACGTGCCATAGCGTAACGCTTTGCCGACGCTGCCCACGTTGCGGAACGCGTAGGCAATGTACAACAGAATGAACAGCGAAGCAACCACGACCGCCGCGATGGCCAGGAACGTGGTGCTGCTGGCGATGGCCGGGCCGACCGACTGCACCTGCGATTGATACAGCACGCCATATTTGCTCAACAAGGTGGACTCCATGTCCGACAGTTGTTGCGGCGACAGCAGCGTCTGCGTCTGCACGGTCACGATTTGATCCGTCGTGCCGGCATAGACTTTTTGCACGGTAACGGGCAGCGTGGCCGGCTTGGTGGTACCGCTGCTCGCACCTGCCGAAGATTTGGTTGGCGTGGCCGTCGGCGCGGGTGTGCCGGTGGGCGTCGCGCTGGTCGAACTGTTGGTCGCCGCCACCGGTGTGGTGTTGGGCAGCGGCTTGGCGGTGATGTACGCCTGCACCTCTTGCGCCGTCACGGTGAAGGCCGGTCCGCCGCTCGTGCTGGGCGGCGGGGTGATCTGGAAGGGCAACAGCGCGAAATGCGTCTTGCCGCCGTCCAGCGATGCCTGGTTCAGCGGGGGTAATGCCTTGACGGTGCCAAGCCGGTCACCGGGAGCTTGCAAGCGTGCCAGAATCTCGTTCTGCACGTTGCTGTCCACCGGGACGTTCAACTGCACCCAAAAGATCTGCGCGCCGCCGCTATTGAGCGCGTGCGACAGATAGACCTTGACATCTTTCGCATGCGCCTGCGTGGCGAAGATATGCCCTACGTCGTTCGCCTGCGCGCTGGTCAGCGCATTCTGGAAGCGCAGATCCACCGTTGTGCCGCCGGTGAAGTCGATGCCGGGATTCAGTCCCCACGCCAGCAGCGCGAGGAAGCCCGGAATAATCACCAACAGCGAGGCGGCGAAAAAGTAATATTTCTTGCTCGTTAAGTTGAACATGGCGTTGTCTTATTCCTCCTCGTCGCCTTCGCTGGCGAGCGCCAGTTGCCCCGCGCCGCCGGCCAGGGCGGGCGCAGCCTGCGCGCCGCGCGCCGCGCGGCCAGGGCGATAGGTTGGCACGGTGATGGCATCTTTTGGCAGGCCAAAGAGCGCCGGGTAGCGCACCACCCAGGGGAAGAGAGTCACCAGGTCGTTGAGCAGCGTGCGCGTCACCACAACAGCGGTGAACAGCGAGGTCACGACGCCGATGAGCAGGTTGGTGGCGAAGCCGACGATGATGGTTGCGCCGAAGTTGTTGCCGAAGAACGACAGGATCAAACACGTAATGATCGTCGAGGCGTTGGAGTCGCGGATGGAGGGCCACGCGCGCTTCCAGCCGATGTCGATGGCCGCGCCCAGCGTGCGCCCGGCGCGCAACTCTTCTTTGATGCGCTCGAAGATCAGCACGTTGGCATCCACCGCCATGCCGATGGAAAGGATCAAACCGGCGATGCCGGCCAGCGTGAGCACCGCGCCGATCAGCTTCAGGATGGAGATGACCAGCAGGGCATAGAGCGCCAGCGCCAGGGTAGCAACCAGGCCGGGCAGGCGATAGTAGACGAGCATGAACAGCACCACCAGGCCCAGGCCGATGATGGCGGCAACAATGCTTTGATTGATCGCTTGCGCACCCAACGTGGGATCGATCTGGCGCTCGCCCGCCTGCGTCAGTGGCAGCGGCAGCGCGCCATAGCGCATTAGCGAGGCGATGCGCTGAGCGTCGTTCACCGACTTGATGCCGGTGATCTGGCCGGGGCCGGTGATCTGGCTCTGGATGGTCGCGGATTCGATGACGACGTTATCCAGCGTGATAGTCAGATATTGCCCGATGTTTTGCTGGGTATAGTTGGCGAACTTGTCTTTCGCCGCCCCTTGCATCTCAAAATCGATCTGCGGATTGTTCGCCTGATCGAAGCTGACATCAATCGAGTTCGGGTCCAGATCCGCGCCGGTGAAGACGACGGGATATTGTCCCTCTTGCACCTGCGTGCCGGGGGGAATGTAGTTCGCGCCGGTGTTGATGATCTCCAAGTTGCCGGTGGTGCCGATCAAAGCCAGCGCCTGGCGGTCATCTTTCAGGCCGGGCAACTCAACGGAGATAAAATATTTGCCTGACGTCTGGTCTTTCTGATACGTGACGGTGGCCTCGTTCACGCCCAACCCACCGCTGATGCGTTTGTTCAGGTTGTCGATGGTGGGTTGAATCAAACTGCCGATGTCGCAGTTCGGATTCTTCGACGGGCAGTTGGCCTGCAACAGGAATTGAATGCCGCCTTGCAGGTCGAGACCCTGCTTGAGCTTCAGATCGTTCTGGAAGCCCAGCACGTTGAGCTGCATGTTGTGCGGCGCGATAACAAGCAGCGCTGCGACGATTCCCAGGACGAGGATGCCTGCGGAATAGATCAAGCTGCTTCGCTGTTTACGCATGCTCAAAACACCTTTCTCATGCTATCTAGCTAGTTGTGATACAGTCATCTGATGGCCGCGAGCCGGGGGCATTGACTGAAAGATCGCTGTGCGCGCCTAAGGGCTTCGCCACAAAACCCGTTTGCGTGGGTTTCCTTCCGCAGGGGCGCACGTCATTGCGCCTGCATGCCTCGCCGGTCGTCTGTGCAGAACGGAGGAGTGCATATCAACTCAGCCGCACCATGCGCAGGGTGTATGACGCAAACGCGAAGATGAGGCAAGGATATGCGCAAACGAGGGAAAGGATCAGGGAGCGGGGGCGATGCGATGGGCGGTGAGGCGGCTCAGGGGTGAGGGCCGCACGTCATTTTGCTGAAACGCGGCGAAACGGCGGCGCACGTCTTGCTCGCATGTGCGCGCGCACAGCGCCAGCCATGCCAGCATCTCGCAGGCCAGCATGGCTGCGGCCAGCACTTTCTCGCCGGCGGGTTGCGCGCTGTGTTCCTCTGTCGCAGCGCTCTCATGCTGCGCGAGGATGATCCCCGCAGCGAGCGCCAGTGTGTCGCGCAGGCGCACGGCGGCGACGAGCATGGCCGTGCCGATGGCGGCGGAATAGAGGCCGCCTGCGGGCGCAGAGATGATGTGCCGCGCCGGAACGGTTCCCCTGAAAGGCTGTGCGGGAGCGTGATGCGCCGTTTTCAGGCCAACGCCGCACACGGCCAGCGCGACGAGCATGATCATGCTCATCAGCAGGGCCAGCGGTTGAGCGAGAACCTTGCGCATAACAGGCATCCCATATCATGAAGTATGTTCGAGTCTAGTATATGCCATTGGCGCAAGAGGCGCAAGCATTTCCCACCTTTGGTGGCGCGATGTGGAGATCTACCTGATCAGGCCACACCCTTTTCATCTGCGCGATTCTATGGGAAAATGGGCTGTCAGAAAAGATGCCATGCAGATGCCGGGAGGATTCACCCCTTGCTCACCATAGATTCGACATCCTTGAAACTCGTCCGCGAGGGCGAGTGCGATCCAGAGAAGTGGACGGCGCTCAACGAGACGGCGGCCACCGGCTACATCACCCAGACCTGGGAATGGGGCCAGTTGACGCACCTGGGCGAGCAGATGCACCGCGTTGCCGTCGCCAACGCGGCGGGCGATTACGTGGCACTGATGCTCATGGTAGAGACGCGCGCTCCCGTCATCGGGCGGCCATATCTCTATGCGCCGCGCGGTCCGGTGTGTGACGATCCTGATTCGCCCGCCCTGCCGCTGCTGCTGCAAGGAGTGGAAGCGATCGCCCGCGAGCGCGGCTGCTTCATGCTGAAAGTCGAGCCGCAGGTGGAAGACGGCAACCAGCAATGGCTGACTCGCCTGAACGCGTTGCATTTCCGGCAAAATCCCTATGCCACTCACCCGCGCCGGTCGTGGCTGATCGACATTCGCGGCGATGAGAAAGCGATCTTGAGCGCCATGTCGTCCTCCTCGCGCTATAACGTCAATCGGGGGTTGAGGGCGCTCACCATTCGCCAGGGCATCGGACCGGAAGACCGCGCCACGTTCTACCGGCTCTATCGCGAGACCGCCGAGCGCGATCATTTCTTCACGCATCCCCAGGCGTTTTACGACGAACTGCTGGATCTGTTTGAGGCGAAGAACGCCGGCGTGCTGTACATCGCGGAATATCAGGGCACGCCGATTGCCGCGCAGGTGGCGATGCGCTGCGGCAAGACCGCCACCTCGATGTATTCGGCGTCGTCCAACAGCCATCGTAACCAGCGGCCCAATCATCCACTGCAATTCACCGCCATCAAATGGGCGAAGGCGCAGGGCTGCGAGATCTATGATTTCCGTGCCATCGCCGAGCGGCTGGAACCGGACGCCGAACTCTATAGCCTGTATACCTACAAAAAAGGCTACGGCGGCTATAGCTTCCTGAGCCTGGCAACGCACGATCTGCCCTATCAGCCCGCGCTCTATTGGGCCTATCGCCAGGCGTTGCGCGTCAAGCGCTATCAGGACCACCAGCGCCACCTGAAAGCGTTGCGCGCCCGCCAGGAAGCGAAGGCCGCGACGAAAGCGAGCGCGGGTGAGGGACAAACCGCCGGCAGCGAGGGCGAGTGATAGGCGGAAAGCGTCTTCAACGCTGCTTTTTCCGCCAGCCCAGAGGTACGGGTGCTGCTCAA
This sequence comes from Pseudomonadota bacterium, assembly GCA_021323815.1. Lineage (GTDB taxonomy): Bacteria > Chloroflexota > Ktedonobacteria > Ktedonobacterales > JACDGC01 > JAJPKG01. The sequence continues at coordinate 3,974 of JAJPKG010000445.1, read as the reverse complement.
TATCCGCTTCTCCAAAGCGCCTTCCTACATCCGCGCGGTGGAATGAGGGCTGTTCCGGTTTTGTTCATGCCGGATCGGCGCTGTCCGCTCCTTGATCAGATGGTGGGATGACGAGGTAGCTCAGCCCCCAGCCGACGATGCCGGCAAGCAGGATCGATCCCAGCCAGAGATGGATCTTCCAGGTGATGGGTTGGCCGATCAGCATCATGTTGGCGTAGTAACTGCCGTAAAACGCGATGGGCACCAGGAAGGCGAAGGACCGCACGGCAAAGCGCGTGCCGCTGGTGGGGCGCAGCAGCAGATTCAGAATGTCGGCGAGGATGCCCGCAACGATGCCGGCAGGCAGCAGCGAGAAATCTTGCTGCACACCGCTGAGCGCCAGGATGTCGAGCGTGAAAAAGATCGTCAGCGCGCCGGGGAACAGCGGGAAGCGCCGGGTGATCACCAGCAGCAGCCCCATGAAGATCGCGGATTGGAACAAGAAGCTGGTGAGGCCGAGCGCCTGGGGCAAGAATGGGCCGACCGGTGTGGGCGGATTCGTATAAAAATCGAAGTTGCCGGTGACGAAGCGGAAGACGAAGGGCTGGGCATATTCGGTGATGAGCGTGAGCATCACATACACGAAGCTCATTGACAGCACCAGCGGCAACTGCTGCGCGCCGCGCAGGGGGGTGCGCCGGGCGAAGGCGGAGCGCATGGGGCCGGCCAAAATAAGCAAGATGCCCGCGATGATCAATAAATGCGATGGGCTGGCATTCGCCTCGATGTCGCGCTCGATGCCAAACAGCGTGTGCCAGACGAGATCGATGGCCCCGCCGACGAAGAGCACGGCTACGCCCACATTGGTCAACTCGTAGCCGGGGGCAATGGCGCGTCGCCAGGGATAGCCCTGCGCGTGGTTATGACGCATCACCAGAAAATTGCAGGTCGCCACCGCCACCAAGCCGGAATAAAGCAGCGCGTGCCAGGGCGTGAAGAACGTTTCAAGCTTCGGGAAATTGGTGTGGGCGTAGGTATCTGACAAGGCCCCGGCCAGCGGCCAAAAGCTGACGGCCAGCATCAGCCAATCAAAGCGCAGGCTGCTGGGCGGCCTTCCCGAACGTGTCGCCGGTGGAGCTTGCACGGTGGCGGCGGTCTGTGCGGTGGAATCCATTGAGGGCGCGTCCTTTCTCGACATGACATAAACGATGAGCGAGCGCCCTCAGCATAGCACAGGCCGCGCAGGAAAACCAGCGTGTCATCCCTGGTCGGTGCTTTTCGCCCTGGTTCTTCCACTGGCCTACATGCTTGTGATTCACTCCTGTACGTCCGCCAGCGCCAGGGTGAAGGAAAACGCTGAGCCTTCGCCGGGAACGCCGGTGCTTTCCACCCAGATGCGCCCGCCCATCGCTTCCACATAGGCGCGGCTGATGGCCAAGCCGAGTCCCGCGCCGATGACGTTGCTGGCGAGGTCGCGTTTGAGTCGCACGAACCGCTGGAACAGCAGGGGAATTTGGTCCGGCGGAATGCCTTGCCCATAATCGCGCACAGTGATCTCCACCTGCGCCGGGGTATTTTTGCGGCGCTCGCCGTGCGTGTCGGGCAACAGCCGCGCGCTGATATCAATGGGTTCGCCCGGAGGCGAATATTTGCAGGCGTTGCTGATGAGATTCACCACCACCTGACACAGGCGTGTCTCATCGGCCATCACCCGCAAGCTGGGCACGCGCAGGTGAATCTCACGCTCGCCCTGCCCGGCGAGGCGCGGATCGATTAAGGTCGTCGCTTTGACGATGACGTTATGCAGATCCACCGGCACCAGTTCCAGGGAGGTGACGTCGGTTTCGATACGCCGCACTTCAGGGATGGAGTCAACCAGGCTGTTGATGTGCTGCATTGATTCCAGGCCGAGTGCCAGCATGTGCTCTTGTTGCTCGGCCTCATGGGCTTTGCCGAACTCGCGCGCCAGCACCAGATATCCCTGCAACGCCATCAGCGGGGTGCGCAACTCGTGGTTGATGCTGGCGATGAACTGATTCTTCAACTGATCCAGCTCGCGCTCGCGCTCATATGCTGCGCGCACGGTGTTGAGTTGCACCTGGGCGCGGCGCAGACCGGCCAGCGTGGCATAGACCAGCGCGCCGATGACCAGTTGCAGCGAGATCGGCACGGTATAGAGCACGAAGCCGCCGGCATTGGCGGCGCGAAACGCGGTGAGGTCCGGTGCCGCCGGAACGAAGGTGAGCAGCACAACCGTCAAAGATGAGGTAGCCAGCGCCGTCAGCACGATCAAGACTGGACCGCCCAGCACGCTGGCGAGCACAATCGGCACCAGTAACAAGGCGAATTCGGGGGTGGTTCCCAGGTCCAGGGTGTTGTTTGAAAAAACGGTGTCGTTCAAGAGCAAGAGCGCGATGACGCCGCTGACACCGAAGAACAGAGCATATGATGACAGGATGACGCGCTTGCGGCGCAGGGCGAGGAACGAGATGATCATGCCGGTCAGCACCACCGTCACCTGGGTGGTGCTGGAATTTAGGGCGAAGATGTCGAGCCATCCGTGAGGCCCATTGATATCGGTATAGAGCGCGCCGGGGACGGCAAGGACGGCAAGGGTCAGGATGACGGGAACAACGATGCGCAGCAGATTATAGCGCCGCTGAAACTCAAATTGGGCTGCCTGTTCTTGCTCTAACCGGCGGAGCGCGGCGTCTTGCTCGCGTGTTTGCGCCAGGGGAGCGGCACGTGGCGGAGCGGCGCTCATGGTGTTGGTCCTCCGTCGGTTTTCAACCGAAGCTGCGCCAACTGCTGCATTTTGGCCAGCCGTTGATGCGGATCAAGGGCGAGGACATCGTTGATGGCATTGACCAGTTGATAGGGATCGAGCGGTTTGCGCAGATAGACATCCGCACCGCTGAAGAGGCCGGAAAGTTCGTCGCGTTCTTGCACCATTGCGGTGAGCATGATCAGCGGCAGGTCCGCGGTTTCGGGATCGCCGCGCAAGGCGCGCACCACCTGAAAGCCGTCAAGCTGCGGCATTTTGACATCAATAATGACCACATCGGGATGCGTCGTGAGGCATTTTTCCAAACCTTCCGCGCCGTCAAACGCCGCGACCACCTCAAATTTGCCAAGAAAACGCAGGGATGTGACCATCATTTCATTCAATCGCGGGTCGTCATCAATGACCAACACGCGATAGGGGCGTGATAGCGGGGGAGCACTCATAACAGAGATCCTCTCTCAGATCAATGGGCCTACAGGATGCATTATAGCTGTTTGGCGGGCATTGTCGAGGGGCAACAGACCAACGGGGGATGCTATAACCGGAGGGAGAGCAGGGTAAGAGGAGTGAAAGGGGAACAAAAAAGCATATGTGCAGGGGGAGCGGCGATGTCCTATTTTCCCAGAGGCCTGCGCCTCAAGTATCGTCGGGGCTGAAGGGCTTAACGACCGTGTTCGGGATGGGAACGGGTGTGACCCCTTCGCTATAATCACCGATCCCCCTGCACATACGCAGGGAACATCTATATACCCGGCTTGCATTTATGCCTGGTGGAGATGAGGGGATTCGAACCCCTGACCTTCTGAATGCAAATCAGACGCTCTCCCAACTGAGCTACACCCCCAAGTCCATTGAACCGATAGGCAGCATAGCACACGGAAAGAGCTGCTGTCAAGGATGACTATCGAATCCGGGTGGGCCTGCTCCGGCTCGAACGGAGGACCTCAGTCTTATCAGGACTGCGCTCTAACCAGCTGAGCTACAGGCCCCGGCGTAGCCAGGCGACGCGGTACCTGGACCGCTGAAGAGTGAGAAAGAACAACCGGCCTTGAAAACCTGAGAGGATCGTCGCGATCGACCTAGGAAGCTATCAGGGGACCTGATAGCGCAATCCCTAGAAAGGAGGTGATCCAGCCACAGCTTCCGCTACGGCTACCTTGTTACGACTTCACCCCAATCACGGAGCCCACCCTCGGCAGGCGCCTCTGCG
>JAJPKG010000458.1 GCA_021323815.1 Pseudomonadota bacterium | reverse complement strand
TTGCTATTTGATGTCCCGCTTGTTGCTCCGCCACCGTCACTGAAGACCAACGTGCTGGAGCGCGTGGCTGCCGCAGCGGCGCAAGATCGCGCCATTGCGGATGCCGTGACGCCCAGAGCCGCGCCGGCAGCCCCAGGCCGACCGGCAACGACGCGGCGGCGCAACCTGCTGCGTCGCATGCTGGATACGATGTTGGGTGATGCGCCTTTGCAGGCGGACGATCCTGTTGCCGCGCTGCTGATCAAGTTGCTTGCCGAACCGGCATGCGAGGTCTGGAACGTCGGTGGCACGAAAGATGCCCCCAAGAACGCGGCGGCGCGGCTCATCGGCGTGCCCAATGAGCGCGAAGGGGTGCTGGTGACATCCGGTCTGAAAGCATTGGCGGACGATCAGGCGTACCAGATCTGGCTGCTGCATGACGGCAAACCGGAACCGAACGCGCTCTTTCGCGTGGAAAACGGCGGGCGCGGCCAGCAAATCCTCGTCGCCCCCACACGCCTGCGCGATTTCGAGGTTGTGGCGGTGACGCCCGAACCCGCCAGCGGCAGCCTGACGCCCACCGGCCCCATCGTGTTGATGGGCGCGATCACCCCCTGAAGTTAGGGGCGTCAACTGCGCGTCTATCATGATGCGGCTGGCAGGGCCAGCCCTGGTACGACATCCAGCGCCAGATCAGAGCGCTCGCCGCGTTGCAAATGGAAATAGGCCGCGCCGGCGATCATCGCGGCGTTGTCGGTGCATAGGGCGATGGGCGGATAGCGAAACGGGATGCCGGCGCGGCGCAGATCGCGCGCCAGGCGCGTGCGCAGCGCCAGATTCGCCGCCACGCCACCGGCCAGGGCAACCTCGGCAGCGCCCTCGGCTTTGGCGGCGGCAACCGTCTTGGTCGCCAGCACGTCCACCACCGCTTCTTGAAAGGCAGCCGCGACAGCCGGCACGTCGATGGCCTCGCCGGACTCTTGTGCGTGGCGCGCCAGATGCATCACCGCTGTTTTGATGCCGCTGAAGCTGAAATCGTTCGTGCCGCGCAGCCAGGCGCGGGGCAGTTTCAACGGCAGCGGCTTGCCCGCCGGCCACTGTGCCGCCGCACGCTGGATGGACGGCCCACCGGGATATGCCAGCCCCAGCAGCCGCGCCACTTTGTCAAAGGCTTCCCCGGCGGCGTCGTCGCGCGTTTGCCCCAGGATGCGGTAATCTCCATGCTCGCGAATGAGGATCAGTTCGGTGTGCGCGCCGGAAACCAGCAGGCTCAGCAGGGGGAAGCGAGGATCGCTCCACTCCCCATTCCCCTCCCCAGCAGAGCTAGAGAGGGAGGGAGCTTCGCGCAGCCAGTTGGCATAGATGTGCGCTTCAAGGTGGTTGACGCCAACGAAGGGCAAGCGGCGCGCAAAAGCAATGGTTTTTGCCGCTGTCAGCCCCACCAGCAGTGGTCCCGCCAGCCCCGGCCCATAGGTGGCGGCAACGGCGTCAAGGGCGTCCCACCCGACGCCGGCCCGCGCAAGCGCCGTCTCGATGACAGGAATGACGGCAGTGAGTTGTGCCCGCGCGGCGACCTCCGGCACCACGCCGCCATAGCGGGCGTGCACGTCTGCCTGTGAGGCCAGCGCGTTCGCCAAAATCTCGCGCCCATCGCGCACCACCGCCGCGCCGGTCTCATCACACGAACTTTCGATCCCCAGAACCAACATCTGCCGTTTCCTTTGTTGCTCTTGCTTTTCGCGCTCACCCTGTAGTATATCGCACAACACGAGCATCCTGAGCGGCGAGGATGTGGCCCCACCCCTCCGGCCCTCTCCCCAGCCCTGCTGGAAAAGAGGAATCGCAAGGCAAAGCGAGCTGACCACTCGCATACAAGGTGAAAGATGCCCTTCCGCGCGGGCATGCTGTTACACATGCAGATGTTCAGGGCTTGTGGCGGGAAAAGCCGCGCTTGCTCTCCGTTGCCTGACATGGTTAAGGCGTTGTAAAATGAGAGGGAAGAAGTGCGATCGCCACCACCAAAGCGAGGAACCCGCGTGGACGAGCTAGAAGAATTAGAACGACCTCATGAAGCCTGTGGCGTCTTCGGCATCTATGCCCCAGGCCATGATGTCGCCCGCGATACCTATTTCGGCTTATATGCCTTGCAGCATCGCGGCCAAGAGAGCGCGGGAATCGCCGTTGCTGATGGCGAGCAGATTCGCGCCCACATTGACATGGGGCTGGTGAACCAGGTCTTCACCGAGGCTGACATCAGTGCATTGATCGGGCATATCGCCATTGGCCACACGCGCTATTCCACCACCGGCGGCAGCGAAATTTGCAATGCCCAGCCGATTGTGATGGACGATCCGCAGTTGGGCAAGTTCGCCCTGGCACATAACGGCAACCTGGCCAACACCGTCGCGTTGCAACGGCGGCTGCAACGCCAGGGCGTACATCTGGAAAGCACCAGCGACAGCGAGATCATCGCGCGGCTGATCACCCTGGCGCAGGGCGACACGTGGGAAGCCAAGCTGCAACAGGTGTTGCCTCAGCTTTCCGCCGCCTATAGCCTGGTCATCCTCACCGCAAACAGCCTCATGGCCGTGCGCGATCCCTATGCCGTGCGCCCGTTGGCTCTCGGTCGCCTGGGCGATTTCTGGCTGGTTGCCTCTGAGAGTTGCGCGCTGGATATTTTGGGCGGCAAGATGGAGCGCGAGGTCAAGCCGGGCGAAATTGTGCGCATCGATGGCGTGGGGAACGCTCACCTGCACAGCACGCAAGGCATCTCGTCGCGCAAGCTGGCCGGCTGCCTCTTCGAGCATATCTATTTCGCCCGGCCCGACAGCGTGCTGGGGCATGGCTCGCTCTATGCCACGCGCCAGCGCATGGGCAAGGCGCTGGCCGCAGAATGGCCGGTGGAAGCCGACATCGTCATCTCTGTGCCGGATTCCGCCACGCCCGCCGCCACCGGCTATGCCGCCGCGCGCAAGCTCCCCTTCGCCGAAGGGCTGATCAAGAACCGCTATGTTGGGCGCACGTTCATTCAGCCGGACCAACGCCTGCGCGAGCGTGGCGTGCGGCTGAAATTCAACGCGCTGCCCGATGTGCTGGGTGGCAAGCGCGTGGTGATGATTGATGACAGCATCGTGCGCGGCACCACCACGCGCCAGTTGGTGCAGTTGTTGCGCCAGGCCGGCGCGAAAGAGGTCCACGTCGGCGTCACCGCCCCGCCCTTCCGGCATCCGTGCTATCTGGGCATCGACGTTGCACGCGAAGATCAGCTCATTGCCGCGCAACTCGGCTCCGTAGAGAAGATCTGTCGCGCCATCGAAGCCGATAGCCTGCACTATCTCAGCCTGGAAAACCTCATCGAAGCCATCGGCCTGCCACCACAGCACTTCTGCACCGGCTGCTTCACGGGCAACTATCCCGTGCAGATTCAGGAGCACGACGAGGTCGCGTAACCCATGTTATATGGTCAAGGAAACTGTTTCCTGAAAGGAACAGCGTATTTGCTTGACAAAGAACCGGAACTCGCCGCAAGCCGCCATCCTTCAGGGTGTGCGGATAGGCGGGGTGCTCGGAGGACAGCGGTATCCTTGTCTGCTCATTACGTGGAGACGCGGCTATTCATACGCGCATAGCCAGCGAACTCTTGCTTTATTATGAGCAGTGGTAACTCCCATGCTCTTCCCGGTCTTCAAGCTGCGCAGCCGCTTGCAGCCAGACGATACGTATCGCACCATACCGCCGTTCGCCGGGCAACGGATCGCATCCGCACGCAAGCAAGGCTTCACGTTCTTGGTCGTCCGTGCTGCATGCCTGTACAGAGAACGCTCCACCTGATTCTTCCACTCCATGAGGGCTTTCAATAGCTCATCTTCTTGATGAACTCCCTCCATGCTTTTCTCCCATTTTGGGAGAAGAGGGATGAGATGGAAGAGAAGAACGATGCAGCTCGAAACTGCCAGGACACTATGGCAAATTTTTCCGTCTTTTATAGAGAGGGGGCAAAAACCTATTTTGCCTGATCGAAAAGGACTTAACTTCATATGAGCGAACGTGAGCAATTTAGCGAGCTGGTTGAGCCTCATGTTATGGCCATGTTACGAGTCGCTGCTGCAATGATTGGGGCCTCACATGCAGAAGATGCCGTTCAAGAGGCGCTGATCAAGGCTTGGCGAGCACTCCCTTCTCTGCGCGAGCAACAATATCTTCATGCCTGGTTGTTGCGTATAACGCTACATGTCTGTCAAGACCGGCAACGGGAGAAATACAGCAATCTTACCAAGCTTCTTATCCCACTCGACGATGTTGATGATGGCCAATTAGCAGCGCTTGGGGGACCAGGTTCAGAGAATCATATCTCGTCGCTTGATCTTCGTCAAGCCATACGCAGGTTAGATCCCGAACTGCAACTGATCATCCTGTTACGCTATTACGCAGGCGAAAATTCTTCAGAAATCAGTTTTATTCTTGGTATATCTGCTTCGACAGTGCGTACTCGTCTCAGCCAAGCGATAGCACGGTTGCGAAATATTCTCGGTCATGCAGACATCGGGCTTTCTGTGGGAGGAACAGATGGATAAACACGGTCACTCTTTTGAGCACCGATATGGGGAATCCTTGAATGCGATTCCTCGCGAAGATGAGGTGCTGGCACGGCTTTCCCAAGATGGGCAATCCTGGCGTAGCCAGCTTTCGTTCACCGATAAAACGGTGAAAGAAGTGCTGGAGAAAAGCGCATCAACAACAGAAGTGCTTGCTAGAGGTTCATCAATGCAAACAGGAGGAGGATCACCGATGTATCCACAACATGCCCAATCACACAAGAAAGCATTCTCTCCCCGCTCGTTTGCATATGCAGGAGCAACGGCTGTTGCGCTGATAGCCCTCCTTATTGTTCTCTTTACAAGAGTCGCTCACTCTTCCTCACCAACAACCGGGTTTGCTCCTCCACCATTCTTTCGCTGGACACCAGTGCATAATTCGGCGCGTCTCACTGCTCAGGCGGCTTTCGCTGAAGGGGTGGAGCTCACTCCTTGTTATGGCCATCCTCCCCAGTCAAAACAGATTGATTGGATTGCAACAAATTCCCACTTTGGCCTCGCTATTATCCAGATAGCTTGCCCCAATCAGATGTACCTTATGGTATTTGGTATGGCAAAAGATGCTGCTCAAATGTGGATCCCAGCTCCGCAGTATTGTGTTGGCCGCTCTGGATCTATTGACCCTCGGCATGCCGCAGTCGTTCCCAGTTGGCTGCCGTTGCCCGCTGGCCTATATGACTATGCACCAGCATCGGGAGCAGGACAATTGCCCATCCTTGTCGATACATGGTACACCTCAACGCAGATCTATTTCACCGGCCAGTTGAATGAGCAAGTTGACATTCCCCCGCAAGCGGCAGAAGTGCAGATCGACGGTCGTGAAGGCTTTATGGTGCAAGATACGGGTCTGGTGCATTATCTCGTTCCTCTTGCGCCGGGAAAAACATTTGTCTTTGCGAGTACAGCTGCGCCCCAAGAAGCTCAGCCGTTAGCTACTGCTGCCCTAATGCACCTGCCCGAACTGCTAAGTCCACCCTACAATGTAGGGTAATGCAGCCTGCGAATCGTCCTACCGAAGAATGGGCAGGAGGGCAAGAGAAAAACTCCTGCCCTTCACAGGCCAACTTCCTTTCATTAGGCAAGCCCATCAAACAGATACCAATTGCCTGTATCGGGATCAAATACCTCTTTGCGGAAGTGCGGCTGTAGTACTGTCTTATCTATCTGCTGTTGATCGCAAGCTGCTCTAGCGTGCATTGCGCATCGTCTGGATCTGATTGAGCCGATCGCGGGCGAGGGTGCTGTTGGGATTGATCTTCGCCAGGTGGCGATAGACGCGTGTCGCCTGATCGAACTCATTCACCAGCAGATAGGTCTGGCCCAACAGATCATAGGCCTCATAGTTGGTGCCGTCGAGCGCGATAAGCTGTTGCAGCATGGCGACGGCTTCTTTGGTCTGGCGACTGTGATAATAATAGCGCGCCAGCACCGTTTGCTGTTCCGCCGCCTCTTTGCGCATGCCGATCTCCAGGCAATATTGCACGTAAAGCATGCGCGCGCCCATGTCGTCGGGCGTCAGGTTCAGCACTTGTTTGAGCGTGCCCATCGCCACATCGTGCTGGCCCATCTGCCACTGAATCTCGCTCATCTGTTGGAAGGTCTGCGCGGCCTCAAGCACCTGCCCCTGGCGCATATAGATATCCGTCACGCGGCGCATCTCTTCCAACCCTTCATCCAGAAAGCCGCGCGAGATCTGAATCTCCGCTAGTTCGGCGCGTACCGAGGCGTCTTCCGGGGCGATGCGCGTCAATTCGTTGAGCACCACCACCGCCTGCTCATATTGTCGCTGGCTGCGATAATGCTTGACCAATTGCACCAACTCGTGCAGCGCACCGGGCAGGTCATTGGGGTGGCGCGCGTTGATCTCGTTGATGGTGCGATAGATCTCCTCGGTGTAAGCGCCCGGCATGCGCCCCTGCGGGCGGCTGGGGGTCTGGCTGACTCCGCCCATGAACCCCGGCGCAGACATCCCCGGCGCGTAACCAGGCATGGATGCAGAGGAAACACCCCCCGCGCGCTGATACGCCTTCGCTAAGATCTGCGCGATCTCCACGTCCGGCGCGGCGGGTTCCTCGCCATCCAGCCGGGGACGATTGTTCCAGATCGGCGGGGGCGGGGGCAGGCGACGCGCGGCGGCGCTGGCCTCTTCCAGCTCGCGCACGGCTTTGGCGGCGTCGTTCATGTGCAGCAACACCTGCGCCGCGCCCACGTGCGCCAGCACTTCCAGCCCCGGCGTGCTGGCAGCACCCTGATAATGCGGCAGCGCATCGCCATAGCGGTTCGCCGCGTGATACACAACGGCGGCACCATAGCGCAAATCACCGTTCGTTGGGCTGGTTTCCAGGCCCGACAGATATTCGCGCAAAACCTCGTCATAGCCGCGCAACATCTCGGCGCGCAGCGCCCGCGCCAGCTTGCTCAGGATGTCGAGGATGGCGATGCGCGTTTGCCCGTCGGCGATAGGCTGCACGGCGGAACTCGCCAGCCCGCCCCCGCTGGAAAGCGTTCCCGCGCCCGAACACAGCGCGATGTGCCAGCGTGCCAGCGCCAGCGTGTTCGCCGGCTCGGATTGCAGAATGCGCTGCAATTCGCTGATGCCCTGGTTCACCCGCCCGGCGCGCACCAGCGCCAGCGCGTAGTTCTGGCGCAACGCCACATTGCTTGGTGACGCCAGCAGCGCCTGCTCAAATTGCTCGATGGCGCGATCGGGATACCCCATGCGCAGATACGCTTCCGCCGCCAGCACGCGCTCGCGCAGCACATCATCCGTGCGGCCATGCTGGGCCAGCAGGTTGATCAGGCGCACGCGATAGGTCAGGTTGTTCGGCTCTAACTGCAAGATGCGCCGATAGGCCGCAATGGCGTCATCCACGCGCCCATTCACCAGGAAGGTGTCGATGAGAATGGCATATTTCGTGACCGCCTGATCCACCTTGCCCTGCTGCACATAGATCTCGGCCAGCGCCTGATGTACGTCCAGATATTGCGGGGCGATCTCGATGATGCGCAGGCATTCTTCAATGGCGGCAGTGTACAGCCCGTGCGAGATATACGTCTCGACCTCGCGCATGGCGTGCGCCACCTGCGTGCGCTGCGGCTCCGGCAGGGGCGGCAGTGGGCGACCCGCCAGCGTGCCGGCCAGGCTGTTGTTGCTCATCCCTGGTCCGGCGGGCGTGATCGGCAAACCCTGCGGCGTGTTGCCGAAAGGCGAGGCCGGCGTGAGCGGCGTGGGGAAGGGAATGGGCGTCGGCGGCGCGGGCGGCATCTGCGGCATGGCCCCGGCATAGCTGCCGCCGGGCGTCGGCATAATCACCGGCGGCGGCGCGGCCTGGGCAAAGGGCTGCCCGGCAGGCGGCACCTGTGGCGACACCGCTGGGGGCTGGTCCGTCAAAAAGCCGGAATTGCTGGCCGCGCCGTTGATCCCCGGCGCAGAACTGCGCGGCATCCCGCTCAGCGACGCGTTGGGATTATTTGCCGGCGGAACGGAGGCGGCGGGACCGGGCCGGCGATTTTTCAGCAGCCGCTCGGCCTCGGCCACTTTGTCTTGCCAGCCCCGGCTGCGCAGGAAGCCGAGCAGCGCGTTATAGACCGTGTCCGCTGCCTCGGTATTGCCCAGGTCGTCGTGTGTGCGCGCCGCTTCATAGCACAGTTGAATCAGTTGGTCCGATTCTTCGCGTGTCAGGGCATCCAGGTTGACGCGATCCACCGCTTCATCGAAATAGTTGACGGCGGTTTTGAGATCCCCTTTGGCGCGATAACATTGGCCGAGCGCGAAATAGCATGAGAGGGCATAGTCCAGGTCGTCGAGCAGGGCGGAATAGTGTTCCACCGCTTGATCCCACAGGTGCTCTTCCTGATACATCCAGGCCAGGTAATAGCGGGCGTCGGAGCGGCCATAGGTGGCGATGATCTCTTCGCAAAGCTCAATGGCTTGTTCCACGCGACCTTCCTGATAAAGCGTCTGCGCCTCAACCAGCATTTGGGTGACATCGTCATCGCTCATGGGGCGACCGCGCCCGCCCCGGCTGCCGCCGCGACCCGCGCTGCTGCCGGACCGGCTGGCATTGTTGCCCCCGCGCGGATCGTCCCAGCCGGCGTCATCCCAACTGTCGTTGCCGCGCCCCCTGCTGCCTCCGCCGCGCTCATCATCCCAGGAATCCGGTCTGCGCCTCGCCATACGTTTGCTCTCCCAACCTGTTCACGCCCGGATCGGCTTTCCGGCATCGCCAATTGCATTGCAAAAGCCGCGCTGCCCCACGCATACGGGGAAGCATGCGCGAGTGCAGACGCCTCATATCGGGTCTAGTATAGCATACAAGATAGATTGCGCCATCCCCTTTGGGAACGCGCATGACCTATGGGGGATGGTGCTAGCGCGCTGACACATCGACCGCGCGATATTCTCCCATGCGCAACGCCACGATGACGGTGGGCGGCACAGGGGGCAAATGCGCCGCGCCGGCAAGATGCACGCGCACCAGCCAGGCGCGTTCCGGCATGGCCCCCAGCAAAGACGCAACATGCGGCAATTCGCTTTGGGGCATTTCGCTCAGCATCTCGACGCGGCTCTGCGCCTGCCAGCGTCGCTGCGCCCATGCCTGGGCGGCGCTCGCCACCGTTGGCCCGCTGGCAGCCAGCCCCGCCGGACCGGACGGCGCTCGCGGGGTGGTCGCGGGCAACGCGCCAGGCGGCGTGATGGGAACCGCGCCCCCCGCGCCCGCCGGCACCACCGCCGGCATGATCCCCGATTCCGCTTTCACCTGCGCTTCGACGCGGGTGAGATTGCGCTTGGTGACGGGCTTTTCGGCGATGCGATAGACGCCGTAGCCGACCGAGAGCGCGGCAGCGATGCCCCCCAGCAGCAGCCAGGGCGAGCGCGGCTGGCTGCCATAATGCGACAGCCACAGCGCGCAGATCATTGCCAACACCGGGAAGTGGACGACATAAAGCGAATAGGACATCTTGCCCAACTGTTTCAGCGGGCGGAAAGCGACGGCGACCGCCTTGCGCGTGCGTTCCTCGTGCCGCCCCGCACACAGCCAGCCGATCGGCCCAAAGAAGCTGGCGACCCAGATCAGATAAAAGATATTGATATCGTTGATCTGGATGTTGGGGTTTTTGAGCACCAGATAGAGCGCCGATGCCGCCAGCATGAAGATGCCCGCGACGGCGGCGATGGACCACCAGCGCGTGGGGATGCGCACCCGCCCGGCGCGGGCATCCGCGATGAAGACGCCGGAGACCCATGCCGGCCACATCGCCAGCAGATTCAGCGCGTGGGTGGCAATGCCCAGCGGCGAATAGAGATCCACGTGCAGCCCGGCGGGGGTGATGCCCATGCCGATGATGGCGGCGATGCTCAGGCCGAAAGCCAGGAACATGCCGAACGTTTTGACCGGCCCCAGGCGTTGATCCAGCCCCAGCACAATGGGATACATCAGGTAAAAGAAGCCTTCGTAGGCCAGCGACCACAACGGATCGTTGCTGCCGAAGACTTTGGTGACGAAGCCCTGCACAAAGGCGAGCGAGCCGAAGAAACTGAGGAAGGTGGGCGTGTGGTCGCCGCCCAGGCTCAGCACCGGGGACGTGCCGTTATACATCCCCGGATAGAAATGTGCGCCGATGGTGTCGGCGATGAAGGTGATCGCCAGCGCGGCGATCAGCGGGGGATAGAGCCGGCGGGCGCGGTGCCAGGCATAGTCTTTCCACGACATCTTTTGCCACTTGCCGGCCAGCTTGAATGCCTGGCGATAGTGGATGGCGTAGCCGCTGACGATGAAGAAGCACATCACGCTCGCCACGCCATAGCGCGTCAACGCCAGCACGGCCAGCGCGGCCTTGAAGACGGTGCCGGGATGCGTTGCCAGCGCCGTCGCCGCGCTCACAAAGAGCAGGAAGCGCGCGTGATTCAGCATGACATACGTCGCCGCGACGCCGCGCACTCCGTCCACATACTCAGTAGGCAGAATCTCGCCCGCTGCTGTCGCCGCTCGCGCCGGAACCGCGAGGCGCGCAGGCGAACCAGGCGCGGTGGGTGCCACGCGCACCGCCTGGTCGTGATTCAGTGCGTCAGATGCCATGCCGTCGCCTTCCCTTCGCTTCCCTGAATCATGGGCGGTTGAAACCGCGCCTAGTGGCTTGCCGCCACGAAGTCCGCCTTCGCGGACTGGAGAATAAGATGAATCGCGCTCCCACGATACCTGCTTTAGCCTAGCCGCAATGGCGGGCGGTGTCAAGACGATTAGGACGTTTGCGCGAACAGCGGCGCATAGCTGAAATCGCTGAAGAGTACATCAGAGGCACGGCCATAGGTGTTGGCCACCGCCAGTGCCAGGAACTCGGTATCCGTAAAATCTCCATCTTGTTGTGTCGTGATCTTCTTGCCGTCGATTGTCAGGGTGTGCAGACTCCCAAGATCGGTCACGCTCATCTGATAGATGGGTTTCGCTGGAATCTTGCCGCTTGCCACCAATGCGCTATGCCCATCGCTGGCAAAGTAATACTTGAATGACCACGTGCCGTCCTGGCAAATCTGATAGCTATAGCCGGCATAGTCGCGCCCCCGCGTCAGCAATCCAGCACAGCCGCCGTTGCTGTGGCGGAGATCAATCGTCACACTGGTGCGATAATCGCGGGGAAACAAGCCGTTGTGCCAATAGAAATATTCTTCTGTCAGTGACTGGGCCTGCGCTCCACGATGCATCGCAAATCCGTGAGATTCGCAATGAAAACGTGTGGAGTCATCGGAAAACGACGCTGGCGACCACCATGCACTTCCGCGCGGATCGCAGCCATAACCCGGCACGGCGGCATGATAGCCCAGTCGCAGTTCCTGCTGTTGTTGCGCCTGCGCTGTGGCAAGCATTGATGCCAGATCGGTTGACGATTCATCCCAGAGCGGCGTATAGCGAAACTGCGAAAATTCCGCCGAAGCCTTGTTTGCCAAAGATGGATCGCCCCGTAATTCCAGCGCCAAATCATAGGTTGCGCTGTACGTGGCATCGATGACGGTTGCCACCTGCGTGCCATTGATAAAGAAGCGCATCATTGTTCCCAAGACATCCACGCGCAACGCAAAATCCTTTGTTGCGCGCGGCAAGACGCCTAACTCTAATTCTCGCTCAAACGAGCCATCCGGCCTGTTGCGAAACACAATCCATCCACCGCCCGCACATGCCTGAAAGGATTGGCCGCCCACTGAGCTTTGCGTGATATGGATGTTGATGCCAACACAAGAATTCGGATTGGGATCAAGAATCCTGGCACGTGCTTCGATGCGATATGCATCAGGAAAGAAGCGATTGCGATTATCACCATAATCGAAATCAAAGAACATCTCATCCATATAGGTGGTATATTTCGTCATGACCAGGCCGGTTGGCGAGCATGCATACTTATTCTGGTCGTCGTTTTCCCCCCATAAAGCTCCTTGCTGATCGCAAGGACCAGGGACGGCGGCGAAATAAGGTTTACCTGCCAATGCCAGTTGTCTTTCCAGAAAATGCGTTTGTGCCTGCTCAAGGTTGAGGACCTGGAGCTGCAATGGAATGGAACTGATGGTGAGAATAGCATATAGCACAACCATGATTGTTACAAACAGTTTCAGTTGCCTCTGTCGCCGCTCTTGGCGCGCTTTTTTCGCGGTTTCAGCCTCAACTTTCGCCAGCACCGGATCGCTTTCCGGCGTGACGGGAACGTAGGGCGGCACCTCGGCGGGCGGCAGCGGATGCGCGATGGCGGCGAGCAGCGCGGTGATGACCTCGCCCATGAACCCGCGATACACAATCGCCGGGGCCGTCCACGCGCCCGTTGGCACGCTCTGGCTGGGGGCGACGATGGGGACCAGGATGGAAGCGCCGGCCTCAATCGCCGCCTGGACGATGGGATCGTCGCTTTCGCCCCCCGCCAGCACGACCACGCAGCCTTGCCCTTCTGCGCTGCTTACCCGCGCGGCAGCGATGGAAGTGAGGATGCTGGCAGAGTAACCGCGCTGGTTCAGTGCTGCTGCCAACTGCTGTGCAACCGTGTTGCCGGGGGACGCCGCCAGCAGGATGGAG
>JAJPKG010000292.1 GCA_021323815.1 Pseudomonadota bacterium | reverse complement strand
GCCCAGCGTGCCACAGCGCCGACGGTTCCGCTTGCCACTGGCGTTGGGATTCGTCATTGCCTTTGCCCTGGCGCTGGGGATTGGTGTTTTGCTGAACACGACGTTGTTCAGCACAGCGCAGGCCGCCAATCCCGTGCAGGGAAACGCGCAAACCTTTCAGACGTTGGTCAGCACCAGCACTCCCGGCAGCTACAACCACGGACCAGGGCAATGTGACGTGCTGACCGTGACAGGCATCTCCGGCCAGACCATCACGGCGAAAGCTTCAGACGGCACCAGCGTGACGATCCACACGACATCCAGCACGGTGTATGTGAAGGGCGGTCAGACCGTCACCGCCGGCAGCGTTACGGTTGGCGTGCAGATTCGCGTGCAGGGCACGCGCAACAGTGATGGCAGCATCACCGCCACGCGCATCGACATTGGGTGAAAGAAAACAGCCGGGAGTCCAATCTCTCGGCTCGTCCTTTTAATGAAGGAAAGGCAGCGAGGGACAATGATTGATGAGGGCGGCCAGGCTGATCTGGCCGAGGAACCAGCCTAGAATCAAGAAGATGAGGTTGCCGATCCACGACTGCCGGGAGTTCTTCCGGTCTTGCTCTTCGAGCAGGCGCAACAAGGCATCGACTTCGGGATTGTTGTTTCGTGCTTGCGAAATGAGAGCGGCGTTGTACGACATCGGCTTGGCCATGAGTGCAATCCTCCTACCAATCCATTCTTCCAGATTGACAGAAAGACGGCATCTAAAACGCGCCAAAATCGCCCTCACGTGACGCTCTTGCGAAAATTCGATGCCCCTTTTCGTGGATTGAAGCCAAGTTGAGCCATATTGAGTAGATGGATTTCGTCACTTTTACGATGATGCTTGTCAACTAGGGCATTACAGCGCACCGAAAAGTGTTAGCTGAAAGGGTGCGGACAAGATGCCATCAACACATTGGGCTTCTTTTGTCTCGCTTTGCTCGAATAATCTGTCAAATTGCGAAGGTTGTCCTGCTGAAAAGATGCTGCCCCGGTTAGTTGGCATCTGTTGTGCTTGATCGTGGCCGGCAAGGATGGGAGCGTTTCCCACCCCGTCATCACGAAGGGGGATTGCACTATGCAAGTCCTGGCTGCGTTCGATATTGTAGGTCGTCTGCTTGACTCCGTAGGGCATGCGGTCGATCTGCTCTTAGGCTTCGTGCCGAATCTGATCGGCGCGATCATATTGCTTGTCCTGGGCTGGATCATCTCAGATTTCGTCGCCATGCTGGTGCTGCGCTTGTTGCGCGCGGCAAAGTTTGATCGCCTGACGGAACACGCCGGCATTGACGCACTGGCGGAACGCTTCGGCCTGGCGCACAACGGCAACATGCTGGTGGCCAGCGCGGCGAAATGGTTCATTCGCCTGATCTTCCTGGTGGCTGCTTTCAATGCGCTGGATGTGCCCACCATCAGCGCCATTCTGGATGCCATCGCGCTGTGGCTGCCGTCTTTTATCGCCGCTCTGCTGATCCTCATCATCGGCGCGGCGCTGGCACGGTTCGCGGGCGACGCGCTGGAACGCGGCCTGGCCGGCACGAATGTAGGCAATCCGCGCATGTTGGGGCGATTGCTGCAATTCGCCATCGTGGCGTTTGTGCTGTTCATCGCGCTGGAACAGATCGGCGTGGGCATGCAAATCATCACCACGTTCTTCGGCGCGGTGATGCTGGCGCTGGCCATCGGCTGCGGCCTGGCCTTTGGGCTGGGCGGGCGCGACACCGCCAAGCGCATCGTGGATGGCTGGTATGAAAGCATCTCCGCCGGGGCAAACAACCGGGTCGTTCCTAGCGTTGGCAGCGGCACGGTGAACGCGTCGCTGCCAGAGCCGACCCCACCCCGGCAAAAATCCAACAGCAATGCCGCGATCAACACTCCCCAAGAGGGCATCGACACGGCTAGCGCCGGGTGAGGAGTTCGTTCCACCCGTTTCCGTTTTCTCGCCGCCTGGAGCTTTCAAGCTCCAGGCGGCGCTCGTAATTTGCCCAGGAAAAAGATGCTTCATTTTTTTCTCGATATGGCGATGGAGAGCAACAAAGGAGGTTCAATGATGCTGCGCATGTTTCGTGACATTTCCACACCTGAGAACCAGAGGCCACATGAACCGCTGCGTTTCCCAGGGGAACCCCTGCCCTTCACCACCCCGCAAGTTTCTGTTGCCGCATCGCCTGTGAAACAAACCATTTTAGATACCGTGCAGGCAGTCACGCCGGTATTGTTTGAGCTGTTGAAACTTTCGGGAGATTACTATCTGGTTGTTGCCAGCCGTGAACGCATTTTGCAGGCGTTTTGGACGCCAAAATTTGATTTGAAGATCCGCGCGGGGACAGCGATCAATCCCCAATGGCTGATTGCGCAGACGATGGAATCAGGCAAGCCAATCCATAAAGCTGTTGATCGCACCCAAACAACGCTCAGCATGCCTTACGTGGGCTATGCTGTGCCGTTGCGCGAAGGCGGCACCGTGATCGGTGGCCTGGGATGGTATGAAAGCATCGATCTCGTTGAAAAGCAACGGGAATTTTCCCGCAACGTTCAGAAAACAGCGGAACGCTTGACCGCTGTCAGCGCCAGTGTTGCCGATCTTTCGGGGAAGATCGCCGGCGTGAATGATGATGTGCGCCGCGATCTGACCGCGCTGCTGGCTGCCTTTGAGAAGATCGAAAACACAAATCAAACAGTCTCAGAGATTGCGGAGCAAACGCAGATGTTGGGACTCAATGCCGCCATCGAAGCTGCCCGCGCGGGCGCACAAGGGCGCGGCTTCGCGGTGGTTGCCGAGGAAGTGCGCAAGCTCTCCACCTCCTCAAAGCAGTTTGCCAAAGAGATCAACGGCACCATTGCCAACTTGCGCACGCAACTACACGCGCTCGAACGTCTTTTGGGGCGCGCGCAGGAATATGGCAGCCAGCAAAACTGTGAAGCGGCTGAGATGAAAGCGATCGCCGACAAGCTGGGGCAACTCGCTCAGGATCTCAGCCGCTTGTTTTGAAGAATCACGTGGCCTGGCTGCGCCACAGGTCCGCCGTGATCTCCAGGTGGCCGAAGTGCTGAGCGAGGTGTTCCACGCTGTGCATCAGGCAGCGGCGATTGGTGCGGTCGCCGTTGGGGTGCTTGCTGATCTCCCCGAACCATTCCGGCGGTTTATCGCGGATCAGCGCTTCCACCTGGGCGTACCAGTGCTCGAAACGCTGGCGCACCTCGGCGGTGGTGGTGGTGGCGCGAAACTCCGCGTCGCGGTCACGGTCGATCTGGTCGCCGCGCACGCAGGCAAGGATCCACCATTCGCCGGAAGCGACGGCGTGGACGGCCAGCGCGCCCATCGTGTTGGCGTCTTGCAGCGGTGGCTTCCACGACAGCGCCTCTTGCGGCACGGATTCGATGACGCGCAGCACGCCTTCCATGTTGCGGCGCAGGGCGAAGCAAAACTGCTCGCCTTCGGTGCGCGGTTCCGGCACATTCAGCGGGGGATTCAGGCTGGTCATCACTTCTCCTCCACAATGCGGTTGCGCAACACGCCCAGCCGCTCGATCTCCATTTCCAGCACGTCGCCGGGTTTGAGCCAGGGGACGTTTTCGGGGCCAAGCTCGAAGATGCAGCCGGTGCCGACCGTGCCGGAGCCGATGACATCGCCGGGCCGCAGCATCACGTGACGCGATGCCCGCTCGATCATCTGCGGGAACGAATAATAGAGATCCTTCGCGTTGCCACGCGAAACCTCTTTGCCGTTGACGCGCCCCAGCATCGTCAGGTCATAGCGCTCATCCGCGCCGGAACCGATGCGCTTGTCGGCCAGTTCATCGGGTGTCACCAGCCAGGGACCAAGCGAGGTGGCGAAATCTTTGGCTTTGGCCGGCCCCATGCTCAGCTTCGCCTCATAGTTGCGCCAGATGTCGCGCGCCGACCAGTCGTTCATCACCAGGTAGCCGGCAATATGTTTCGGGGCGTCCTCAGCCTTGATGTCGCGCCCCGGCGTGCCGATGACGCAGGCGATCTCCAACTCGAAATCCATCTCTTGCGTGTCTTCGGGATAGAAAATATCCGCTTCCGGCCCCTGGATGGCGGCGGGGTTGGTGAAGTAAAAGACGGCGATCTGATACCATTCGGGGATCATATCCAGGTTGCGGCGGGCGCGCGAGGCTTTCACATGCTGCTCAAAGGCGTAGAAATCGCGCACGCTGGGCGGTTCCGGCGTGGGGGCCAGCAGGTTTTCCATTTTAGCCGGAATCGCATGCGGCCCGGCGGCGTCGGCTTCCGCCACTTTGCCGCGCAATTCTTCCAGTGCGCCCGGCCCCAGTTTCAACAAGCCGTTCATATCCAGCGCGTCGCGGCCCAGCAGTGCGGCGGTGTCGAAGATGGCGGCGTCGGTCCACACCCCCGCGCGCCCGCTGCCATCGCTGTGTTTATATGTCACCAACTTCATCGTCGAAAACGCTCCTTTGCTTAGGTGAAGGCCGAGACGCGAAGGACGCGAAGCTCTTTGAAGTGACGCGAAGAAATGAAAGATGGTTGTTCGCCGGTTCGTAGCAAAAAATATATCAGGCAAATCTTTGCGTCTCTTCGCATCTTTCGTTTACCTTCGCGTCTCGTCCCTTTCTTTATCCCTTTGCACCATATCACATGCAGCCCACAGTTGGGTGCGGGCGGCAGTGAAGACTGCGACGGGGGCGATGCCTTTCATGCAGATGGGGTTGCCGAAGCGGCATTCAGCGGTGGCGCGTGAGTCATAGCACGGGCTGCACCACAGGTCGCGCCGCAAGAT
>JAJPKG010000461.1 GCA_021323815.1 Pseudomonadota bacterium | reverse complement strand
TTCGGCATGACTCTTTTGGCCGCGCGGCTGGGCGTCGCGTTCTATTCCCTGCTTGGCCTCGCCGCCGCCTGGTGGATCGGGCGCATGCTGGGCGGACGGCGCGCCGGCCTCATTGCCCTGGCCCTGCTCGCCTTCGATCCGCTCTATGTGGCGCAGTCGCGCTCGGTGCAGGCCGAAGCCCCCGCGCTGGCCTTCACGCTGCTGGCGTTCGCGCTGGCGGTGTGGTGGTGGCAGGATCAAGGACGGGAACGCGAAGGCCGCGAACATTCCCCGGAGGTCACGAAACGACAACAGCAACCCGCGCCGGTGGGTTTTGTCGCACAGCGTTCAGGCGTGGTTCATAGGAATGCACGAAATAACGCCCGCCGGGGGCTAAACCCCCCGGCTCGGAACAGAGACCTCTCCGGGCTATTGTCTGTAACACAGATTGACACTCTGCATGGGCTAAAGCCACAGCAGATTCTTGGTTCAGCCAGCGGACTTGCGGATGGAACTCACGCCCCAACCGTAGCGGTCCCTCTGTCCCCAAGCGTTTGCCCGCCGAAGCAGACCTGTTTCCGTGTGCCCCACGGTACAGCAAAGGAATTGTCCATGAAACCACTCCGTCCGTTAGGAAGGAATTGCCTCACCATCCCACAGGATGGATCGTTTTGCAAAGGTTTCATACAGAATGTCGCATACAACGTGCGAGGCTGTCAAGGACACAACCTCTGGTTAAAACCGACGCAAGCCCTTTCATCCGCATGGGCTAAAGCCACAGCGGCTTTACGGGCTTTCTGTAAAATCGCATCAACCGCTGGCCCAGCCATGTTCCGGCTCATCTCCGCAGCAGGGCGAGCATGGTGGCTGCCGGCGCTTGCCGGCGCGACCTTCGGCGCGGCGTGCATGATCAAGCTGTTCGTGCTGCCGGCGATCGTTCCCATTGCGGCGTTGCTGCTGGCACCGGCGTGGGGCGGCCTCGCCGAACGGTATGCAACCAACCGCCAGAAACCCACGCGCGCGCAGGTGGTGCAGGCCTGGCGCGAGAGTTGGCCCACGTTGGCCCGCGCCAGCGGCGGATTCATGGGCATCATTCTGCTACTGTTCTTCACCCAGGCGAATCTCGGCGCGGAGTGGGGGCAGATGATCGGCCTGCATGCCAGGGCCGCCGCCACGTTCGGCAGCCGGCTGGATAATGTCGGTACCTTCGCCGGCATGTGGTGGGATGCTCCCCTGATCCTCGCTGGCGGCTATGCCGCGTGGCTGGGATGGAAACACCGGCGCTGGCCCGCGCTGCTTTTGGGTGCCTGGGGCATTCTCTGCATCCTGGTGCTGGCGGCGCAGGTGCCGCTTTTTTCGCATCACCTGGCGCTCATCCCGCCGCCCTTCATCCTGGCGGTGGCATTACTGCCGGAATTGATGCAGGAGGAGCACGGGACGAGGCACGAAGAGCGCAAAGATCTGAAAGAAACGCGAAGTGGTGGGAATGTATTCTCCCCCTCTCCGGCTTTGCTGGGGAGGAAGCCGAGGGGTGGGGCTGGGGTCATCCCCGTTGTGTTGCTGGGAATCGCCTTCATCACCAGTTTCCTGCAACAGAACGCGGCCATTCAGCATCCCCCGGCGGATGTGATGCAAGTGGCGAACGATCTGAGCGTGCTCACCCAGCCCGGCGATCTGGTGGTGACGGATGATCAGATGATCGCCGTGCTGGCGGATCGCGAGATTCCCGCGCCACTGGTCGATACATCCAATGTGCGCATCGCTTCCGGCGCGTTGACGATGCAAGAGGTGGTGAAGGTGGCGGCAGATCCGCGGGTGACAGCGCTCATCTGGTATTCAGGCCGGTTCGATCATCTGCCCGGCTTGCGCGACTGGGTAACGCGCAATTTCATTCGCGTCATCGACTATGGTGGTGGGCGAGCGCTCTATCTGCGTGCCCCGCCGGCTACCGGACCAGCGAAAGGATAAGCTATGCAACCGATTCGCGCCCTGACCATCGACCTGTGGAACACCTTGATCTATGAGCCGCCGGGGCTGGACCGCACTAGGCTGCGGCTGGATAATCTGCAAGCGGCGCTGGAAGAGATGGGCCATGTCATCGACCGTGCTGCGATGGATGCCGCGCATGCCATTTCCGGCCAGCTCGTCGGCGAGACGCAGGCAGATGGGCGCGACCTTTCGGCGGAACAGCATGTGGCGCTCTTCCTGGCGGCAGTAGATGAAGCGTTCGCCCGCGATGACGCCTTCACGCCGGAACAGCGCCGCAAGCTCGTCCAAATCTATGGCGATCCAGCGCGAGTGATGCTGCCGGCGATGATCGAGCGCGCCGCCGAGACGCTGGCCCGCTTGCGCGCGGTGGGCCTGAGGCTGGCGCTGATCTCGAACACCTTGCGCACGCCGGGGCGCGTGCTGCGCCATATCATGGCCGACATGGGCCTGGCGCAACCGTTCGACACGCTGATCTTTTCGGATGAAGTCGGCCTCGCCAAACCGAATCCCGCCATCTTTCAGATGGCGCTGGAACGCCTGGGCGCGAGCGCCGAAGAAGCGATGCATGTCGGCGACGATCTGGTGCTGGACCTGCTGGGGGCGCACAACGCGGGGATGCGCGCCTGCATCATTCGCGACGAACGCCCAGCAGATCTGCTGCCTGCCGATCGCTGGGCGCGACGCTTTATGGATGTGCCGGATGTGATACGCGATGAGGCGTCACGCTGACAAAGAACCGGAACCCGCCGCAAGCCGCCATCCCTTCAGGGTGTGCGGATAGGCGGGTTTCTCGGTGGCTTTAGCCCTTGCATTCCACATCCATCTATGGTACCATCCGTGCAGGGAACAGAAAGACGTGCAAGAGCCAGTCACCTTGCTCTCCCCCACAGCCATCCGTGATGCCAGGCGCACACGGGCACAGGACCACCAGCGCTCCCTGGTTGGGGAGATCATCTGGGCCGTGCGCCAGTCCATCACGCAGCACGAACAGGAAGGGACCAGCTAGGCCATGCCGACGACGTACCAGGCGTTCAAATACAAGCTGGACCCCACCCCCGCTCAGGAAGCGCTGCTGTGGGACTGGCTGCATGCCTGTCGTCGGCTCTCCAGGCCGCCCTGGAACAGGGCAAGATTGCCTGGACGTCTCATCGGGTCAGCATTACCCGCAAGCAGCAGGAACACGAGATCACCGCGATGCGCGCCGAGATGCCGGAGTATGCTGCTCTGCATGTGCATGTGTTGCAAGAGGTCGTCACACGAGTAGACCGGACCTTCCAGCGCTTCTTTCAGCGGGTGAAGCAGGGCGAGAAGGCGGGCTACCCGCGTTTCAAGGGTGTGAACCGCTATCACTCCTTCACCTTCAAGGAGTATCACAACGGAGCCTATGTGGATAACGGCTCCCTGGTGTTGAGTCGGATTGGGCGGGTGAAGGTGATCTGGTCGCGTCCGTTGGAAGGCACGCCCAAGACGGTGACGATTCGCCGCGAAGCCGATGGCTGGTATGTCTCCTTTGCCTGTGCCAACGTGCCCTGCGTGCATCTGGAAAAGACCGGCAAGGAAGTGGGCATCGACATGGGGCTGAAAAGCTTCCTGACCACCAGCGAAGGCGAGCATGTCGAGAATCCCCGCTGGTTCCGCGCCTCCGAGAAGAAGCTGCGCTGGCACAACAAGCGGGTGAGCCGTCGCAAGCCAGGAAGTAAGCGGCGCAAGAAGGCGGTCCAGGACCTGGCGAAGGTGCATCAGACGGTGGCGCGGCAACGGCTCGACTATCAGCACAAGGAAGCCAACAAACTGATCGCCAAGAACGATGTCATCTACCATGAGGATCTTGAGGTCCGCAACATGGTGCGGAATCGGCATCTCAGCAAGAGCATCAGCGATGCGGGCTGGGGGCAATTCCTCACCATCCTTCACCACAAGGCTGCAAGGGCTGGTCGTGAAGTGGTTGCGGTACCTGCCCAGTATACCAGCCAAGATTGTAGCCGCTGTGGAGCGCGTGTCCCCAAGAGCCTGAGTGTGCGGACGCATGTCTGCCCGGCCTGCGGGCTGGTGATGGACCGTGATGAGAACAGCGCGAGACGCATCAAGTGGGTCGGGCAGACCCTTCGGGGAGTCCCTGGGATGCCAGGGACGCAACCTCCCTTCGGGGAGCGGAACCGAGCATCCGCCGTGCCGTAAGGCCGTGCGGAGTGTCAAATCGAGGGGAGTGATGGTCGGGGCGTTGTGGAAGTGCCGGTGATCAGCTCGTGTTGGCTGATATGCAACACCTGCGCCAGCCGGCGAATGATCGACGGCGGCACATCTTCTTGCCCATGTTCGACGCGAGTGATGGTCTCGCGCCGCAACTCCGAAACTTCCGCCAGTTGGCCGATGCTCATCCCTTGCCGCTGGCGGGCTTGCCGTAAGCCACGCAATCGCATTATGTCTCCTCCACATTGAGGTAAGTGACATCCGTCCCCGTCAGGCACCGTTGCCTGCGCAAAAATGGCCGGCTGCCGTCATCCAGGTGATGACCGATGCGTTTCACGCGATTCGCCGCCCGGTTGTCCATCCACGCAGGCGAACCATCGTATTCCTATCATATCAGATTACACGAAGCCTGTAAAGCCGCCGGGCAAACGGCAGAGGGGTGTCACCGCTCAGCGCACCAAAGGAGACTATGCTGAACAGGTGCGCTGGTTAGTCGCTGAGGGCTATCCCGATGCTGAGGAGATCCGCGTGGGGCAAGACCACCTGAATACGCATACGCCTGGTGCGCGCTCTGCTGCCTTTCCCGCCAGCGAGGCGCGGCGGATTCTGCACCGGCTGGAATGCCCCTCCACGCCCAACCATGCGAGCTGGCTGAAGATGGCGGCAATGAAGAGCGGTGTCTTGCAACGCTGTTGTGTGACGCCACGTTTTGCCACGCGTGAGGCGCTCCGGAGCCAGGTCGCTGCGTTCCAAGCGGAGCGCAATCACAGGCAGGCTCGTATCGTGTGGCATTTCACGACGCTGCACGCTCGGCAAAAGTTACGCCGCTTGTACCTCCAAATCTAACCGAACGCAACACTAGGCCAGCAAACCCAGTTGGCGGGCGCGGGCGATGGCCTGGGTGCGGCTGTGCACGCCGAGTTTGGCGAACAGGTGCTTGATGTGCCACTTCACCGTCGTCGGCGCAATCACCAGTTGCCGGGCGATATCCTGGTTGGATAAACCGCCTGCGAGATGCGCCAGCACCTCACGCTCGCGCGCATTCAACGGCTCAATCAGCGTGGTCGATGGGATTGTCGGCACGGCACCGGCAACCACGCCCGACTGCTCGTGCCCGGCTTCCATCACGGTGAGCAGGTGCCGGATGTAGCCGCGTGGGATGGGATAGGGCGCGTCGGACTGCGCTGCCAGCGCATGCAACAATTCGCGCATCGGCTCGCCTTCATCCAGGAAAAGGCGCGCAAAATTGCCCGGCTCGGCCCACGCCAGCGCTTCCGCCAGCAACCGGCACGCCGTGTCTTCATCTCCCCGGCAATGATGCGCCAGCGCAGCGAGCATACGCATCTCATGGCCGCTCGCCACGCGCCCGTTGTGTTCTGCCAATGGTTGCAACCGTGCTAGGCATGCCAGTGCCTCATCAGACTTTCCTTGCGCCAGCAGCACGCGTACGGCGATCAAATGCTCCATCTCGCTCAGATAGGTGACGGGGGCGGCCAGTGTTTCCTGCGCGCTTTCCAGCCAATGCGTGGCAGCAACGAGATCGCCTCGGCGCAACCATGCGCATGCCCGATAGGCAGCGATGCACGGCAAGAAGTGTGTCGCGCCCGCCTGGATCGCCGCTTCCTCTGCGGTGTCGAGATGCGCCAGCGCCAGGGAGTGATCGCCACGTGCCTGCGCTATGCTCATCAGATTCAGATACATCAGCACCAGCACGCTCGCGTCGCCCAAGTGGCCAAAGTTTGCCATGCTGTGGGCAAACATGCGCTCCGCCTCGGCGAAGTCATTGCGCTGGCGCAAGACGGCTCCCAGGCCGCAATAGGCCATTGCGACGATGGGAATCTCAGCGCCGTCGGGCGTTTTTCCACGACGAATCGCCTGCCGGAAGGTCGCCATCGCTTCCACCAGCGCGCCGCGCAAGAATTGCACATAGCCCTCGCCCGCCAGGCACGCGACGACCACGTGCGGCATGCGCGCCAGCTCGCCCAGCCGTCGCGCCTCGCTGAATGCTGCGGCGGCGGCAGTGAAATCGCCGCTCCACCAATAGCCCGCCGCCGCGCCGGCAGCCACCACGCTGCGAAAGAAAAGATTTTCCGGCGGCAGCAGCGGCAAGGCGCGGGCCGTCATTGCCTGCATAGTCGCCACATTGCCGCGATACGCCGCCGCAATGGCGCGGGCCGCCAGCACCTCGCCCGACGTCCCCTGAATGCCTGATGTATACCCCCTTCCTGCGGGGCGCACATGCCGTTCGGCATCATCCAGGCAGGCATCAGCGGCATCCAGATAGCCCTGGTTAATCAATGCGGCGGCTTTGACCAACGCTAAGTCGGGGCGCAGGCGTGCCATCTCATCGGGCAAGGCTTCCAGCCAGCGCAACAGCGTGGTCAGCGCGCCGACCTTCATCTGCTCTTCGGCGCACGCGGCAATCAGATCCGCCGCACGGGGGAAATCTCCCGCCGCCAGGGCATGTTCCACCGCTTCACCTGCCAGCCCGTGCGCGGCGTACCAATCCGAGGCCCGTCGGTGCAAGACGGGGATCAGTTCCGGCTCCGTTTGGGCGAGCTGACCGCGCAAAAACTCGGCGAACAGCGCATGGAAACGATACCATTCGCGCTCGTCATCCAGTGGCACCAGAAACAGATTTGCTGCTTCCGCGTGGTCAAGCACCACCTGGGCGTCGTTTTCCAGCGTGACGGCAGCGCACAGCGAGGCGTTGAACCGCTCCAATACGGCGACGCGTCGCAAGAAACGCTGCACGGTTCCCGGCTCGCGGCGCAACACTTCCGCGCCCAGGTAATCCACAATGTCGCGATGATTGCCGGTGAAACGCGCCAGAAATGCTTCCACCCCGGCCCGGCGTTGCAGCGCCATCCCCACCAATTGCACGCCAGCGCTCCATCCTTCCGTGCGCGCCACGATCTGCGCCACTTGCTCCGCCGTCAGCGCCAGGTGCAGCCGGCCGCAGAGCCATTCCGCCGTTTCCTCCACCGTGAAGCGCAAATCGTCGGCGCGGATCTCCACCAATTGCCCGCGCGCCCGCATGCGCGCCAGCGGCAGCGGCGGCTCGGCGCGTGAAGCCATGATCAGGTGCAGGCGCGGCGGTTGGTGATCCAGCAACCATTCCAAGCTGGCATGAACCAGGGGATTGGTGATACGGTGGAAATCATCCAGTGTCAGCATGAGATCATGCGGCACCGCTGCCAATGCATGGCTCGCCTCAGCAGCGATATCACGTGCTTCATCAGCGCGCCGGCCAGCCAGCATTTCGGCTGCACAGAGATCTGCCGTGTGAGGGGCAAGCGCGGCGAGAACATAGCGCCAGAATTGCAGCGGATCGTTGTCGGCGTCATCCAACGTCAGCCACGCAACCGGCAAAGAGGACGTGGCCAGCCAGGAACGCAACAACGTGGTTTTGCCGCTGCCCGCCGGCGCGATGATGCATGCCAGCGGCAGCGCCCAGGCTTCCTGCAAGCGGCGCAACAGGCGCGGGCGCGCCACCAGCGCGCCTGAGGGTGCCGGCGCGCTCAGTTTGGTGGACAGCACGTGCGGCGATATCTCTTCAGCCATAGACTCCCATGTGTGGCGAGGCTTCCAGATGCATGATACCATGCTGAGCGTTCACCACGCATGGCATAAGCTGGGTAGCATAACACAACAAGCCGTCACACTTCTCACCGAACGAGAAGTGTGACGGTTCTTGACCTCTTTTGGCTCCGCTTTGCTGTGACTCAGCCGTTCTACCGCTGCGACTGCTCGATGCGGCGGATGCGCTGGCTGAGCGAGGCCAGCAGGCTCAGCGCCATCGAGGGATTGTCGCGCAGGGCTGCGCGGAAATCCCAGATGGGGACGATGATCACGTTGCTCGGCTCGATGGCCGTGATGGTGGCCGTGCGCGGCGAATCGTCCAGCAGGGACAACTCGCCAAAGACCTGCCCATGTTCCAGCACGCCCAGGTCATAGAGGGTTCCCTGACGGTCTTGCGTCACGCGCACCTGACCGTTGGTGAGGACGAACAGGCCCACGCCCGTGTCGCCCTGCCGCACGATCTCTTCGCCGGGCTGATATTGCCGCTCGCGCGCCGAAGCGGCGAGGGTTTGCAGATCTTTTTCATCGAGTGAGGCGAACAACGGCACCTTCCTCAGATAATCAATGATCATGACCGATTATTCCTCCCTTGGTCGCTGTTCGGCCAGGGTGACTGACCACCATAGCCATATGGATAGTTTCCTTGATCAGGCGCGCTGCTGCGATCCCAACCATCTTGCTCGCGCATGCGCGGGCGCGACTGGCCGTTGCGGTCGGCGCTGGGCAACATGGGCCGGCCCATCTGCGGGGGTGGTTCCGGCCCTCCCATCCCGCGCCCGGCCATGCCGCCATACCCACCGCCCATCGGAGCGTTGGGGCGTGAATTGCCCATCGGCATCTGCCCGCTATTCATCGGCTGGCCAGCCATGCGCGGGCGCGAGCTGTTGGGTGACATCGGCATTTGCCCGCTCATGCCGCCATTCATCGGCATCTGGCCGGACGGCCCCATCATGCCCGAATTCATCTGCCCTGAATGCATCGGACCGGAGTTCATCGCCCCGGAATTGGTCGGCTGCGGCTCCGGGCGCTGGGTGCGGCGCGGTTTCCTCTTGCCGGTCACCAGTTGTTCCAGCTCACCGATAACGCTATCCAGTCGCCGGGCGCTTTCGGTTGTCTGCTGGCTGCTGTTCGACACCTGGTCGGCGATCTCCACCACCGCTTCCATCGCGCTGGACATGCGCTCGATGGTGGTGGTCTGGTGGCGGCTGGCCACGCTGATATCCCCGGCGGAGCGCGTCATATACGCCATGATCGACTCAAACTGCGCTGGGGCAATCTCGGCGCGGCGCATGGCCACCTGCGTGCCGATCTGCGCCAACTGATCGGTGCGCTGCGATACGTCATTCGAGGTCTCTTGCAGATTCAGTAGCGCCTGGTTGATAGCATTGATGGCCCACACCTGCTGGCGCGAGCCGGCGGACTGCGCGTCGGCGATGCTGGTGAGCTGCGCGGACGCCGAGGCCAACTGCGTGGCGGCGCGTTGCAGGGTGCCGCTGATGGTTGAGGCGACCAGCAACGCCAGGATGATGCCGCCGAGCATGATGATGACGCCGCTGATGATGAGTTCGATGGTGGTGCGATTGATGAGGGCGTTCAACGCTGTCAGCGGTTCAGAGACCGAAAGGACGGCCACCAGGTGGTTGTTCGGATCGTAAAAGATGTGATAGGCCGAGAGATATTGCACGCCGTCGATCGTCTCTTGAATCAGTTTATCGTTGGCTTTGGCCTGCAAGCCCTGGCCTGTGCTGGAAGGCGTTAAACCCAATTGCTGCACGGCTGCCGCCGGTAAGGGGATCGGGTTGCCTGGGCTATCAACCTCGCGCGAAATGTCCCCCTGCGTGTCGTGAGCAAGCAAAGTGGTAGAGATGCGCGGACACAACAGGTTATTCGTTTGGGTCAGTTTGGGCTGGTTCGCCTGGTTGGAACATTGATACACCGATACCTGCACATCATTGAGCAACCCCCTCACCTGATCGACATAGGCAGAATCTTTCAACGCCTGGCGTCCGAAATCGTTCTCTACTGAGTTGAGGGCATCTTTGTTCGGCGAGTCAATCACCAGACTCCCATCGGGGGCCACTGAGATGCTCTGCCCATAGGAACGTTGCAGCACCAGAATGGCGACGTTCATATTGCGCGTTTCCTGGTTCTGCGCCTGCTGAATGGCGTACCCCTGAATGGATGCATCAGCGATCAGCAGCGTGACCGCTGTGGTCAGCACCGCTCCGATGAGCACCATGACAGTGATCTGTGTACGGATTCCTCCGCGTATCCAACGCGAGATCATCTCTGCGACCCTCCCAAACCCCGGATCCGAATCATCCTCTCGCTATTCGACCAGCCCCAGGGCGATCAGGTGAGCGAGAATAGCGCGAATTTCATCATCGCTGCGCCGCGTCAGTCGCATGAGATCTGCGATAGTACGGCGATTATCCACCAAAAGCAACATCTGGCGTTCGCGCCGGTCCAGCGAAGGCATCTCCGCCGGATTCGTCGTGGTCAAACGCCGCAGCACATAGCTCGGATTCATCAGTTTCTGCATCACGTGCGGTGGAATGTTGGCGACACTATACGACTGCCCCGCGAACGAGCCGCTATCTGCCGCATTGGGCATGGAGCCGGACGGATAGCCCGTCGTCATATTCGGGTTTGACGGCGTGGCATAATTGGGCGAGGGCGAGCCATAGCCCGGCTGGGTGTTATAGCCCGGCTGCGGGGGATAGCTCTGGGTGAAGCTGCCGCTCTGGCTGGCATAGCCCGGCGGATTCGACGCGCCGAAGTTCGACGCCGGATAGGAGCCGGAACCAACCGGCGGCAGCGAATCGCTGTTGGTGATCCCCCACGTGCCCAGGTTGTTGCTGGCCGTCCCCTGCTGCAAGCGATTCACGCCATCCAGAAAGAGGTAATAGCTTTCGCCCCAGTTTTGCAGCACGGCCACCGCCGCGCCGCCGGTGAGTTGCCCCACCGTCGCCATTGCAATCTGCCCGTCGATGAACTGCACTTCGCCTTCCTCGCGCGTGGGGCCTTGCCCGCGCACTACGCGCAACAGGCCGGTCTGCCGGCCCAGGCCAATCAGGCGCATGACGTTGCCGAGCCGGCTGGTGGAGAGATATTGCTCACCCATACTAACGCTCCTCAAAGACCTGCGCTTGATGTGCCGTGTTCATGCCGTTGCTGTGCCTGCCCGGCTGGTGCCCGCTTCCTCAGGAAGTTGCCACTTGCTTCTCCGCCGCCTCGATCTCTGCCAGCCGCCGGCGATATTCTTCCGCCAGCCGGCGATATTGCGCCGCTTTTTCGGTATTCCAGCGCGGCAACTCGTCGCCGGTGCCGCGTGACGCGCGCTCGATCAGGTCGGCATAGAACTCGTAACTGCGAATCTGCATGCGCAGGAGTTCTTTCTCGGTCATCTATCATCTGCTCCCGATGTATGGTAATTGGGGAAAATCAGCCCAGGAATATGCTCGCACTTAGCCTAACATAGCTGTGGCGCAACGTCAAGCATGTCGCCAAATGGTCGCATCATCTATTGCCCGTGGCCTTTCGTGCTGACATGCCATGTAACCAAGAGCTTGCAATGCATCACTCACGCTACACCTGCATTCCCTCGCTCATTCATGTGATACCATGCCACAAATGATGCATTGTGGAGTGAGAGGAGATCCCCATCATGTCTATGCCCCTGCGTGTCGGCCTGGTAGCCGACAATCCCAATTTTCCCTCAGAGTGGGATAGCGTTGTCGCCAAAACGCGCATCGCTGATGAACTGGGCTACGATTCGTTGTGGCTGGGCGAGACGTGGGGATATGATCTCCTCACCTCGCTGGCCGATCTGGTGCGCGAGACGAAGCAGATCAAGCTGGGCGCGGGCATCGTCAACGTGTTTTCGCGCTCGCCCGGCGTGGTGGCGGCAACGGCGGCGACACTGGATGAGCGCAGCGGCGGGCGCTTCTTGCTGGGCCTGGGGTCCTCTGGGCCGCAGGTGATCGAGCACTGGCACGGCGCAGCTTATCACAAACCGCTGCGACGCATCCGCGAATATGTCGAAATCGTCAATATGATCATGCGCCGCGAGCCGTTGGTCTATCAAGGCGAGATCTTTCACCTGGAGCGCGGCTTCAAGTTGCGCTTCAAGCCGGTGCGTGACCACATCCCCATCTATCTCGCCTCGCTCGGCCCCAAGAGCATCACCCAGGCCGGCGAGATCGCCGACGGCATCTTGCCGACCTTCTGGCCGATCTCATCCATCCAATCGTTGCGCGCCGCGCTGGATGCCGGTTCGCAGACGGCAGGGCGCCCGGCGGGATCAGTGCTGATCGCGCCCTATATCACCACCGCGCTGATCGCGGATGAGAGCCAGCGCGAGATGGCGCGCATGATGGCTCGCGCACCCATCGCCTGGTACATCGGGCGTATGGGAACGTTTTACGCCGACATGCTGCGCCGCAACGGCTATCCAATGGAAGTGGAGGCCGTGCTGGAAGGCTGGACGCGCGGCCAGGAAAGCGCCGTCGCCGCCGTGACCGACCGCTTGCTGGATGACACCGCCATCATCGGCACCCCGGCGGAAGTCGCTGACACCCTGCGCCGCTGGTCCGCCCTCGGCGTCGATCAACCGCTGATCTCCATGCCGCCGGGCGATCTCGTCACCACCCGCGCCTTGCTGGGCGCGCTGCGCGACGCGCTGCTGAGATGAGGGGCAATCGCTGGGCGCGCCGCCGGGGACAAGATGTCCCCGGCTCGGAAAAGACGCCCGCTGGGCTAAAGTCCGCGTGCTTGCCCTGCTTCGCCATTGGCAATGGGGGCGACTGATGGCGCGGGCGCGGCCAGCCGTGCGATGCCCCAGCGCGCCAGCCCCATGCCGCCCAGCACCACCGCTGCGGCGACGATCTGCCCCACCGTCAGCGCCTGTTTGATGACGATCCAGGCGAAGATTCCTGCCAGCACCGGCACAGGATAGGAATAGATGGTCACATACGCCACGCCGCGCTTGCCGATGGCCCAGTTCCAGATCGAATAGGTGATGTAGACGGGGAACAGCG
The DNA here is from genome assembly GCA_021323815.1 of Pseudomonadota bacterium. Classification (GTDB taxonomy): domain Bacteria; phylum Chloroflexota; class Ktedonobacteria; order Ktedonobacterales; family JACDGC01; genus JAJPKG01. The sequence goes on along the minus strand of JAJPKG010000461.1, from coordinate 4,567 downwards.
CGGAATAGACGATGATGAGCCAGATGGGCCAGCCGACCTGCGCCCAATTTTGGCTGAGCACCTGCGGCAGGCTGAACGGGATGAGCGTGAGCGTGCCGATGATGAGGGTATAGCACATCAGCTCCGGCGGCGCGAAGTTTTTGGCCAGCCGCTTGTTGGCGATGCCATAGAGCGCGAAAAGAATCACCGAGCCGAGCGTCAGCAGGTCGCCCAGCACCAGATCCTGCGTGGTCAGCACGTGGTGCCCAACCTCAGCGCCGTTGCCCCCGCGCGTGCCGGCGAGATAGATGAAGCCGACGATGCCGCCGAACGAGAGCACGATGCCCGCCCACTGGATGGGGTGAATGCGTTCGATGCGCGCCAGCGCCAGGATGATGGCCGAAAACAGCGGCAGTGTCGCCACGAACAACGCCGACGAAAACGTGGTGGTGTGCGCCAGCCCGGTCATGTAAAACAACTGATAGATGCCATAGCCGCACCAGCCCGACATGATGAGCCAGGGGATGTCGCCACGCTTGATGCGCCAGCCCTTGCCCGTGCGCAGCCGATAGACCGCCAGCACGGCGACGGAGATAAGCGACAGCAGCACGAAGCGCACCAGCACAAAGGCCAGCGGCTGCAACGTGCCGAGCGCGATGGTGAAAAACGTGGGCGAAATGCCCCAGATGAGGACAACGAACAGCAATCCCAGATCGACGAGCGAGCGACGCATGCCATACTCCCGGTGTGATGATCATCATACGGATCATAACGTGCCGAACCACAACTGCACAATCGACAATTCGTGGGATGTGGATATGACAATAAAACAGACGATATGATGGAAAACCAGAGCGAGCGCAAGGCATGCAGGGCGCGATTCATCGCGCCCCTACGGATCAGGCGGGCGCACTCACCTGATTTCCTCAAACCGGGGACGCTTTTCCCCTTCCGGCTGCACCAAGATGCCCAGGCCGGGGAAGGGATGGTGCGTCACCAGCACTGACGCCCGGCGGCGCATGACCTCTTCCACCAGCTTGCGCTTGGTGGCGACGGAGGTGATGGGGAAGTTATCCACCGCGCCGACCCAGTTGATGCGTTCCAGGTGCGAGCCGTGCAGCGCGGCGTCGCCGGTGAAAAGCGCCGCCGCCTGGCCGGATTCCAGCCATACGCTCTGGTGCCCTGCCGTGTGACCGGGCGTCATCACCACGCGAATGCCCGGCAGCACCTGCACGTCGCCTTCCACCAGATCCAGCACGCCCCGTTCCTGCAAGGGAGTGAAGTTGACGGGGGGATAGCCTGGGGCAGTCAGTTCGTCGGGGTGCGCCGCGTTCTCCCATTCCAGCCGTTGCACGATGTAGCGCGCGTTGGGGAAGGTCGGCACGGCCTCGCCTCCATCCGGCGGGCGGCGCGTATTCCACCCCGCGTGGTCGCCGTGCAGGTGCGTGTTGATGACGATGTCAATATCCTCAGGCCGCATGCCCAGCAGCGCCAGTTGATCCAGCAATGTGCCTTGCGGGCGCGAAAGGCCGAAGATCTGCTGCTCTTTCGCGCTCAGCTTGTCGCCATAGCCCGTCTCGATGAGCACGCGCTTGCCGGCGGCTTCCAGCAAGATGCTGTTCATCGCTGCCGGCACCCGGTTGAAGTGATCCGGCGCGACCACGCGCTCCCACAGGGTGCGCGGCACGCGGCCAAAGACCGAACCGCCATCCAGCATGAAGATGCCGTCGTTGAGGATGTGCAGCGAGATCTGGCCGAGGGTGAAGTGAAACGGCGTGGGGGTTTCAGACATGGGGACATTCCTCCTCTATCGTCATCGTAACACACAGAGTGTGAGATTTTGCCTTTTACCGACGTATTAGAGATCAAATGGGAAAGTGGCGGCTCTTCAACAAGCGATCAGCGATCACATGTTGCGGATGGCGCAGAGGGTTCCCATCGCCCACCGGACGCGCAGTGGCGTTGATCCCACCGTCCGGCTTGGGGCATCTCGGCAAAAGTCGTGTCCTCCATCTCACGCGAAAGGGATCACACTTCATGCTTCGACAATCCTCGCGGGTCTTGCTGATTGTGGCAATGGCAAGCCTCGCCCTGCTGGCTGCCTGTGGCAAGGCCAGCGCTCCCGCACAGAATCTCGCGGCAAACCAAACGCTCACCATCGCCAACACCGGCGTCAGCGAGATCGCCACTATGGACCCGGCCCTGGTGACCGATCTGAACTCTGCTTCCGTCACCAGCATGACCTGGGCCGGCCTCGTCGGACTGGATGCCACCACCCTGGCGGTGAAAGCCGATCTGGCGCAAGATCTGCCCACCGTCGCTAATGGTGGCGTTACCAACAACGGTGCCACGTACACCTTCAAACTGCGCCCCAATCTCAAATTTTCCAACGGCGACCCCATCGATGCAAATGTGCTGGCCTATAGCATCGACCGCGCCTTGAACCCCAAGTTGGGCGCACCCTATGCCACCTTCTATCTTGGCGCGATCAAAGGCGCAATCGACCGCTTCAACAGCAAAGCAAAGTCCCCGCCATCAGTGGTTGGCACCCCCGGTTCGGGCAAGGGCGTCATCGTGATTGATCCCCTGACGATCCAGTTCAACCTGACCTCGCCCATCGCCTACTTCCTGGACGCGCTGACCTATTCGACCTCGTTCGCTGTTGACCCCTTGCAAAAAGAGGCTGATCCCACCTCACCGAGCTACACTGCCAAGTGGACCGATCACCCCGTCGTTTCCGGCCCCTGGATGGTGGATCAGTGGCAGCACAACGTGCAGATCTCCCTGGTGCCGAACCCGAACTGGTGGGGCAAGAAGCCGACGCTGACAAAGGTCACGCAGGTCTTCGTTGCGGAGCCGAATACGGCCTATGCGTCGTATAAGACCAACCAATATGACATCGATGGCTATGGCGGCGCGGCGATCTCGTCTGACAACTATGTGGACGCGAAGAGCCTGCCGAATGGCCAGCTCCAGCAAGGGCCATATCTGTCGATCAACTACGTGGCAACCAACTGGAACATCCCGCCGTTCACCAACCCGACGGTGCGCAAAGCCTTCGCCGAGGCAGTAGACCGCGACACCATCGCCAACGTCACCCTCAAAGGCAGTGTGATCCCCACTGACCACATCGTGCCGCAAGGCATGCCGGGCTACTATCCGGGTCTGAAAGGCATCCCTTTCAACCCGCAGCAAGCCAAAGCCGATCTGCAATCGGTCTACCCCGACCTCTCGAAGTTCCCCCAGGTCACGCTGACCTATCCCAAGACGTCGGATAACGACAAGATCGCCGCCAAAATGCAGGCAGACTTCGAGGCGTACCTGGGTCTGAGCGCGAACCAGATCAAGATCTTCGGCGAAGACTTCAACAAGATCGTCTCGGACGTGCAGACCTTCAAGTTGCAGTTCTACATCCTGGCCTGGATCGCCGACTATCCGGATCCGCAAGACTGGTTGTCGGGCCAGTTCACCTCGACCTCGGCCAACAATGACCAGAACGCGCGCATCCCCGGCTTCGATCAACAGGCGGCTCAGGCCGATGCTGATCAAAACCAGGCAGAGCGTCTGGCTCTTTACAACAAGATGGAAGAGGAAGCGGTCGATAACGTCGCCTGGATTCCCTTCTCGCAGAGCAAGAACCTCTATGTGGTGGAACCGTACGTGCATGGATTCACCATCGACGCCGGCGGCCTGACGCCTGACGATGTGTGGGCCAACGTGTACATTACGCAACACTAGAGCGCGTTTGTGACGAAGAGGCATTGCGCTGAGCGTGGGTTTGCGCTACAATCAGCGCAATGCCAGTCCACCATGCAAACCTCCGGCTGGCGCATCATGTGTTCGATATGATGCGCCAGTTCCGTATCGTCTATGGTGGTTTGCTTCACTCACGCCTGCGAGGGAAAGGGATATGCTCCAATTTCTGGTACGACGCATTTTGGGCCTGGTGCTGGTCGTGTTGGTCGTCACCTTCATCACCTTCATCATGGGCCTCAACGCTCCCGGCGGTGACCCCATCTCCATCTTGCTCGGTCTGCACAACACCCCGTCTGAACATGCCGCGCTGGCGCACCAATATGGCCTGGATCTGCCCTGGTATCAGCAATACGGTAATTTCGTGTTGCACGCGCTGCAAGGCAACTTTGGCTATTCGTATGCCTTCAGAGGGCAAAGCGTCAGTTCCATCTTGGTGCCGGCCATCCAAGTTTCGGTGACGCTGGGGTTATGGGCGTTTGTGATTTCGCTCATCATTGGCATCCCGGTCGGCATTCTGGCCGCGCTGCGGCGCAACACTATCACCGATTCCGTGTCGATGGGCATTATGCTCTTTCTCTATGCCATTCCCGCCTTCGTGATCATCCCGTTCTATCAAGCCTTGATGGACTATGATGCTACCCATAACCTGCCCTATCTGCCCACATCGGGCTGGACGGCTTCCAGCTTGAGCGGCGACTTTTTCAGCGATGTGGTGCAGTATCGCATTGTACCCATCGTGATCCTGGCGCTGATCAACACCGGCTATTATGCCCGCCTGACACGCACCGTCATGCTGGAAACAATGGGCCAGGATTACGTGCGCACCGCCCGC
>JAJPKG010000407.1 GCA_021323815.1 Pseudomonadota bacterium | reverse complement strand
GGCTGTGGGCAGGTGGTCCAGAAGAGCCTGAGCGTGCGGACGCATTGCTGCCCGCACTGTGGCTTGATTCTGGATCGGGACCAGAACGCGGCACTGAATATCTTGCAGGAAGCGCTCCGTATCCTGGGGCACAGGAAAACGGGCAGTAGCAATACTGCGTAACGCTTGGGGACAGAGGGGCCGCTACCGCTGGGGCGTGAGTTCCAACGGCAAGCCCGCTGGCTGAACCAAGAATCTGCTATGGCTTTCGCCTATGCAGAGTGTCAACTGAACGGCATACTGTGGATGAGAGCAATGAGGCTAGCTGACAACTTCGTTCGATTGCAAGGTTCTAGAGGAGGGAACGATGGTCAGGCTCAGCATGCGCGCCGTGAGAAGGTGCATTTTCACCGGCGCATTCGTTTTTTGGGCGGCGCTGGCCTCTTTCAGTGCCGTGCCGGCTTCGGCGCATTCAGTTCCCCTGAAGGCGCATGTTGCCCGCGAAGGCAAACCGGTGCAATCGCCGGGATGGTGCGTGCCGGGCTGCTGCTATAACAATCACAGCACCAGCGGCAACACCGGCTGCTGTCCGAGTTCTTCCGGGAACGGCTGCTGCGGCAACGCCCCATGGAGCGGCTGTTGCGATTATAGCACGCCGTGGAGTTGCTGCTGGAGCAGCGATTCCGGCAGTTGCGAGTTCGGCTGCGGGTTCGGCGGCTATAACGGCTTCTGCTGCGACTCTGGGAATTATTGGAGCGGCTGCTGCGGTGCCGGCGGCAATTCTTGGAACGGCTGTTGCAGCGATGGAAGCGCGTGTTGCACACCAAGCTGGGGCGGCAATCAGGGGCATTGGAGCGGCACCTGCGGCTGCGATGCTTCGGGCAAGAAGCGCCAGTCGCAGTGGAGTGGAGACTGTTGCAATTCTCCCAGTGTTCAACCCCAGGGTTTTCAGCGCGCCGGCACCTGTTACGATCAGACGCAGCGCCATTCCTGAAATGGGGCGTTCAACCAGTTCAGTTTAGCCCCACACACCCGCATCAGCGCATGCGGGAGGCGTGGGGTATCTGACGCATATTGCGGATGCAAGCGGCGTTCGCGCGGCTATCTGGTGCCGTTCTGGCCGGTGCCGTCGTTGGCGATGACCGCCGGCGAGTCCACCACGTGCTCGCCGACGAACCAGACCTGCAATTCGTTGGTGCGAATGACATCCGACACCAGCAGGTCGTTCGTGCCCTGGTCATGATTCTCGTCAGCTTTGTCGGCCAGCTCGCGGCATTCGCGCAAGATCTGCTCGTGCGCTTCCAGCAGGCGGTCGATCATCACTGGAACTTCTTCCACCCCCGCCGGCGGGCGCTCGATGATGGTGCGCTCGGCCACGTCGTGCGGCATGCCGACGGCCACCCCGCCCAGCAGTTGAATGCGCTCGGCGATGAGATCCACCAGTTCTAACTGTTCGGCGGCGTGCTTGTCGAAGAGCAAGTGCAGTTGATAGAACGTATGGCCGCTCACCTGCCAGTGATGCTTTTTATACATGTTATAGAGCATGATGGTATCCGCCAAAATTTGGTTCAATCCCTGCGCGTTTTGCAGCCTGACCTCGTCGGGCAAGGCGATGGGCATGCGCCGCACGGTGTCGGGCGATTGAATGATGCGTCCGCGCTGTCCCATGCGCAGTTGCGCCTCTTGTGACGCCTGTTTCCCGCCCTGTTGTTGGGTCTGCTGGCCGTTATGTTGTTGTTTCGCTGCCACCTCAACCGATCCTTTCTTCGCATGCGAACCTGCCGGCGCTCAACGCACGGCGCGAGTGAGCCGCCGGTTTCGCTCCCGTTCTCTCGCATGCTTTGTGCCAGGAAGCATGAGCGTTCAATGATCCGGCAGGGTGGATTCCACCACCGCGCCATATTCCAGCCGCAGGTGGTGCGTGAAGGCGCGGCGATCAAACAGCAGGTTGTGGCTGATGACGAAGATCTGGCTGAAGTTGTCGTGGATTTGCCCGCGCGTGAGCAAATCCACCAGCGCCTCGCTGCGCGGTGCGTCGAACGAACTGAGCGGTTCGTCCAGAAAGATGAAGCCGGGCGTAGTGCCCAGCGCTTCGGGCAGCGTCGCCAGCGCGAAGGCCAGGCGCAGCGCCAGCGAAAATTGATCGCGTGCCCCGCCGGAAAAGATATTCTTGGCGACGGGGCGTCCCGCTGCGTCATCCCAGATTTGCAATTTGTAGTCCGGCGTGATCTCACAGTCGCGGTAGCGGCCCATCGTCAGCTGTGGCAGCAGCAGGCGCATGTTTTCCTCGGTCTTAGGCAAGACTTTCTGGATCATGCGGTCGCGCACGCTTTCCACAATTTGTTCCGCCACCCGCTTCACGCGCACCTCATGCTCGCGTGCGGCGAGATCCGCCGCGCAGGCTGCCACGTCCAGCGTTTCTTCCACGGTCAGGCCCAGCTCGCTCGCCAGCGTCGCCAGATCTTGCCGCAGGCTGAAACACAGGCGGTCCAGATCCTGCATGCGCGCCGCAATGTCCGCGATCTCCTCCGGGGTGGTCACCGGGGGCAGGTCCGGCAACGCGGCGCGGATGGCGGATTCTTCCGGCGCACCTGCGACATTCAGGTTTGAGGCGATCTGTTCAATTATCGCCCGCTGTTGGGTGATGATATCTGCTTGCGCCTCCAGATCGCGTTCGAGGGTGCCGTCGCGCC